>CAIZKA010000026.1 GCA_903933395.1 uncultured beta proteobacterium
CCAATTCCCCCGCCGACCACCACAGTCCATGCCCGCCGCCCTGTTCAATTTCGACAACAGCTATGCCCGCGATCTGCCCGGTTGCTACGTAGCCTGGCCACCGGCGCCGGTGAAAACGCCGCGACTGCTGTTCCTGAATCGCGAACTCGCCGAGGAACTGCGCCTCGACTTCGCCGCGCATGAGGAATCGACACTGGCGGCAATCTTCTCCGGCAATGCCTTGCCCGAGGACGCCACGCCCATCGCCCAGGCCTACGCCGGCCACCAGTTCGGCAACTTCTCGCCGCAGCTCGGCGACGGCCGGGCACTCCTGATCGGCGAAGTCATCGACCGCCACGGCCGCCGCCGCGACCTCGCCTTCAAGGGTTCGGGACGCACACCCTTCTCGCGCAACGGCGACGGCAAGGCCGCCGTCGGCCCGATGCTGCGCGAGGTGCTGATCGGCGAGGCCATGCATGCGCTGGGCATCCCGACCACGCGCGCGCTGGCGGTGATCGCCACCGGCGAAGCCGTGTATCGCGAGGAGCCCCTGCCCGGCGCGCTCCTGACGCGCGTCGCCGCCAGCCACATCCGCGTCGGCACCTTCGAATATTTCGCCGCGCGCGACGAGCACGAGCGCGTCAGGCAGCTTGCGGATTACGGCATCGCGCGCCACGATCCGGAGCTGGGCGGCGCTGAGGACCGCTACGCGCAATGGCTGCTTGCCGTCGCCGAACGGCAGGCGGCGCTGCTCGCGCAGTGGATGAACGTCGGCTTCATCCATGGGGTGATGAACACCGACAACATGAGCATCGCCGGCGAGACCATCGACTTCGGCCCCTGCGCCTTCATGGAGACCTACCACCCGGGCATGGTGTTCAGCTCGATCGACCAGCACGGGCGCTACGCCTATGCCAGGCAGCCCGCCATCGCGCAGTGGAATCTGGCGCGCTTTGCCGAGGCCATCCTGCCGTTGCTGGCCGATGACGCGGACGAGGCGGTGGAGAAAGCGACCGGGATCCTCGCCGGCTTCGGCGCCAGCTATCGCCGCCACTGGCTGCAGGGTGTACGCGCCAAACTGGGGCTGCAGGCGCAGGCGGCGGACGGCGACAGTGTCGACACCGCGCTGGCCGACGACTGGCTTGCGCTGCTGCAAGCGGGCGGGGCGGATTACACGCTGGCCTGGCGCAGGCTGGCCGATGCCGCCGAAGGCCGGCCCGGGCCGCTGCGCGAACTCTTTTCCGACGCGTCGACACTGGAAGCCTGGCTCGCCCGCTGGCAGGCGCGCGCCGAGGCCGAAACGCGGCCCGCCGCGCAACGCGCGCAGGAGATGCGGCAGGTGAACCCCTGGCTCATCCCGCGCAACCATCGCGTCGAGGAAGCCCTGGACGCAGCCTCCACCGAGGGCGACCTGGGCCCGTTCGAAGACTTGCTGAAGGCCATAAAGCGCCCCTTCGACGAAGACCCCGCGCTCACCCGCTACGCCGAACCCGCGCCCGCGGGCTACACCGAAAGCTACCGCACCTTCTGCGGCACCTGATGCCAGCCCGCGCCGACCGGCAGCGCAACGCACGAAGAATCGCCTTCCCGCCGAAACCGGCGTGGTGCGTCCCTGCGGGAACTTTCAGGCCGCCTGCGCGATACTGCGCGCGCGCAGCTGCCCGCAACCCCCGTCGATGTCCTGCCCGGCCGACTGGCGCAGCTTGGCCAGGATGCCGTGGCGATAGAGATGCATCGACATCGCCTCGGCGCGCTCCTGCGAGGGGCGGCGAAAATCGAGGCCATCGACGTCGTTCCAGGGGATGAAGTTCATCACCGCGTACTTGCCCCTGAGCAGGCGCACGATGCCGTCGAGTTCGGCGTCCGTGTCATTGACCCCTTCCAGCAGCGTCCATTGGTACTGGATCGGATAGCCGGTGGCGCGGGCGTAGCTCTCGCCCAGTTCGACGAGTTCCGCCGGATCGATGTCCTGCGCCTTGGGCAGCAGTTGCCTGCGCAATTCCGCGCGCGTCGTGTGCAGCGAGAGCGC
>CAIZKA010000027.1 GCA_903933395.1 uncultured beta proteobacterium
CGCGAAGCCGCCCAGCACCCAGGCATTCTGCAGCGCGGCCGACAGCAGCGTGCCGGAAAGGCCGGCGGCGACGCCCACCGCGGCGTAGGTCACGGCCATGCCGAGCACGTAGGCCAGCGACAGCACAAAGGCGCGCAGATGGCTCACCGCATGTCCGTGGTTGACGATGATGCCGGACAGGATGGGGATCATCGGGAACACGCAGGGCGTCAGGGAGAGCAGCAGGCCGAAGCCGAAGAAGCTTGCCAGCACCAGCGCCAGGTTGTCGCCCTTGAACAGGCCGGCGATGCGCGAGCTCTCGTCGGCGGGCGCCGGTGCGGAAGTCGGCGCCGCCGCTACGGCGACCGATGGGCTGCTCGCTCCTGCCATGGTCAGTCGGGCTTCCTGCTTGATCGGCGGATAGCAGATGCCGCCGTCCCAGCAGCCCTGCGAGACGGCCTTCACGGTCACGGCGCCGGTCGCTTCGACCGGCAGCAGGATCTTCACTTCCTTGCGATAGACCTCCACCTTGCCGAAGGCGTCGTCCTCTTTCATCTTGCCCGGCGGCAGTTGCGGCGTGCCGAGGGTGCCGCCTTCCAGCGTGAACTTGAACTTGTCGCGGTACATGTAGTACTGGTCCGCGATCTGCCAGCGGGCTTCGATGGTTTTGGCATCGATCACCCGCGCCGAGAAGCGGTAAGCCTCTTCAGGAGCAAGCGGCTCCTCGGCCCGGGCCGGGCCGGCGAGGGCGAACAGCAACAGGAACAGGAAGCGGATCAGCATGTGGGGAGGGTCCCGTCAGCGGCTTCGGCCGCGGTTTCGGCAGCTACCCAGGCCAGGTAGCCGGGCAGGCCATGGACGATTGGGACCGCGATGATCTCGGGAAGTTCATAGGGGTGGGCGGCGCGGATCGCCGCCTCCAGCTCCGCATAGCGCGCTGCCGTGCTCTTGATCAGCAGCGGGATTTCCTCGGCGCTTTCGACTTCGCCCTGCCAGCGATACACCGAACGGCAGGGCGCCAACAGGTTCACGCAGGCTGCCAGGCGCCCGGATATCAGCCTGGTCGCCAACGCCTGGGCACTGGCCGCGTCGGGCAGGTTGGTGAAAATCAGCAGGGTCTGGCCGTCGGTTTGAGACATTTCCATCGCGCTATTCTACCTTCGGCCCGCACCGGGCCCGGGTTAGCCTCTCGCACCCGGACGCTTGATTCCGGCCCGCAAACGGAAGCAGAGGGTTGAGCAGACTTTTGACTGACTTGATGCAGGCGGAACGCAAGCGGCGCCAGCTTGTCGTCGGTCCTGGCGCCGGGGATGTTCAAGAAAGGGCCGGCGGATGGGTTGTGACAGATCGGGCCGCCGCCCTTACCTGCGCCGTGGCGGAAGCGAAAGCCTTCGAACCGGCCGCGTCACCGGCTGCACTTTCGTGCGCTGCGGCAGAACACGAGGAGCCGGCAGAGACGGCCTCTGCACAGCGCGGTCCGGAGCGAATGGGTTGGCGTTTGTTTGCCGCCACGGCCCTGACCTCGATGGCGGGCATCGGCACCGGTATCTGGCCGGGCCGCCCGCCCGCCGTCCCTGTGCGTTCTTGGTCGGAAGATCAGGGGGCGGTGCGCCTGCGGCTTGACG
>CAIZKA010000028.1 GCA_903933395.1 uncultured beta proteobacterium
CCCCCGTCAGCTTCGGAGTTGCTTTTGGCTCCGCCCTCCAGGCGCGGCGCCTTTCATCCCCCTCTGACCCGCCGAGCGAGGAAGGTTCGCCGGGGGAGGTCCGGTCGCGTTGTCCGACGACGGCCGCGCAGAGGCCGGCTAGTTTAGCGACCGGCCCGGCGGGTCTTCCGCAGCGAGGGCCGCCCGCAGGGCCGGGGAGGCGGGGAGCGCTTCTTTGGGTACTTTCTTGCCGCGCAGCAAGAAAGTACCTCCCCCGCCGGGGCGAGTCCCGGCGACTTCAAATTACTTCCGGATTCCCGCGTTCGCGGGAATGACGGAATATCAAGAGTCGGCGCTGGTAACACGGCGGTAAGCCTGTCCCGCAGACGCTAGAATCACCCCATGATGCGTCGCACCCCACCCGCCATGGCCCTGCCGGGCCCTATCCCCGAAACCCGCCACGACTGGCAGACCGTCAAGACCCTTCTGCCCTATCTGTGGGCGTGGAAGGGCCGCGTCGTTTTCGCGCTGTCCTGCCTGCTGCTGGCCAAGGTGACCAACGTGGCGGTGCCTATGGTGTTCAAGGACATCATCGACAGCTTCACCCTGCCCGGAGCCAACAAGCTGGAACAGGCGGTGCTGCTGGTGCCGCTGGGCCTGCTGGCGGTCTACGGCGCGCTGCGCTTCTCCACCGTGCTGTTCACCGAGCTGCGCGAAATCTTCTTCGCCCGAGTGACGCAACGCGCGGTGCGAACCATCACGCTGCAGGTGTTCGAACACCTGCACTCGCTCAGCCTGCGCTTCCATCTCGACCGCCAGACCGGGGGCCTGACGCGCGACATCGAGCGCGGCACGCGTTCGATCGGCTCGCTGATCAGCTACACCCTTTATTCGATCCTGCCGACGCTTGTCGAGATAGCGCTGGTGCTGGGCATCCTGGCCGTCCGCTACGACAAGGATTTCACTCTGATCACCGTCGTCATCCTGGTGCTCTACGTGACCTTCACCATCGTCGTCACCAACTGGCGCACCCAGTTGCGGCGCGAGGTCAATGAACTGGATTCGGCGGCCAATGTCCGCGCGGTGGACAGCCTGATCAATTTCGAAACCGTCAAGTACTTCAACAACGAACGCTGGGAACACGACCGCTACGACGAGCAGATGCAGAAGTGGGAGGTCGCGCAGATCCGCAGCCAGATCTCGCTGTCCTGGCTCAACCTCGGCCAGTCGCTGATCATCGCCACCGGCGTGACGCTGATGATGTGGCGCGCCGCGATCGGCGTCGCCAACGGCAGCATGACGGTGGGCGACATCGTGCTGGTGAATGCCTTCCTGATCCAGCTCTACATGCCGCTCAACCACCTCGGCGTGCTCTACCGCGAAATCCGCCAGTCGCTGACCGACATCGAGCGCATGTTTTCCCTACTCGACAAGAACCGCGAGATCCAGGATTCGCCCGATGCGCGGCCGCTGTTCGCTTCTGGTGAAAGCGGCCCCTGCGAGATCGAATTCGAAAACGTCGACTTCGCCTACGAGTCCAACCGGCAGATCCTCCACGATGTGAACTTCAAAGTCGGCGCCGGCAGGACGGTGGCCGTGGTCGGCCACAGCGGCTCGGGCAAGTCCACCCTGGCGCGGCTGCTGTTCCGCTTCTACGACACCACCACGGGTTCCGTGAAGATCAACGGCTCGGACCTGCGCGCGCTGCAGCAGGCATCGGTGCGTGCGGCGATCGGCATCGTGCCGCAGGACACGGTGCTGTTCAACGACACGATCTTCTACAACATCCAGTATGGCCGCCCCGCAGCGCCGCGCGAGGAAGTCATCGCCGCGGCCCGGGCCGCGCATATTCATGATTTCATCGAGGCCTTGCCCGATGGTTACCAGACGCGCGTCGGCGAGCGCGGCCTCAAGCTTTCCGGCGGCGAAAAACAGCGCGTCGCCATCGCCCGGGCCCTGCTGAAGAACCCGCCCATCCTGATCTTCGACGAAGCCACGTCGGCGCTGGATTCCAAGACCGAAAAGGCCATCCAGTCGCAGCTCGAACAAGTCGCCGTCGGCCGCACCACGCTGATCATCGCCCACCGCCTGTCCACGGTGATGAACGCCGACGAGATCCTGGTGCTCGACGCCGGGCGCATCGTCGAGCGCGGCGCCCACCGCACACTACTCGAGCGCGGTGGCCTATACTCGCAAATGTGGGCCTTGCAGCAACAAGAAAACGAAGTTTCAGTGTAGGCTAACGCCGGCTTTTCGGCGTTAAGCGTAGCGGCCGAAACTAACAAATGATCGATGCCTGACCAATAACCGAAGATCACAGGAGACCGCAATGATTCGTCGCGCTGCAGTTGTCGCTTCCATCACCCTCGCAACCCTCGCCTTCCCCGTCCTCGCCCAGGAACTCACCGGCACGCTGAAGAAGGTCAAGGACAGCAGCAGCATCACCATGGGGATCCGCGAATCCTCACTGCCCCTGTCCTATCTCGACGACAAGCAGCAACCCGTGGGCTACCACATCGACATCTGCAACAAGATCGTCGACGCCATCAAGGCCAACCTCAAGCTGGCGTCGATCAAGGTCACGCATACGCCGGTCACCTCGCAGAACCGCATTCCCCTGGTGACCAACGGCACGGTCGACCTCGAATGCGGCTCCACCACCAACAACGAGGCGCGCAAGAAACAGGTGGATTTTGCACCGACCACCTTCGTCACCAATGTGCGCATGGCGGTCAAGAAATCGTCCGGCATCAAGAGCCTCGACGAACTCAACGGCAAGCCGGTCGCCACCACCACCGGCACCACCTCGGTACAGCTGATGCGCGCCCATGAAAAGGGCAAGCACATCGACTTCAAGGAAGTCTATGGCAAGGACCACGCCGATTCCTTCCTGATGCTGGAAACCGACCGCGCCGTGGCCTTCGTCATGGACGACAACCTGCTGGCCGGCCTCATGGTCACCTCGAAGAATCCGAACGACTACGCGATCGTCGGCGAGGTGCTGAACATCGAGCCGATCGCCATCATGCTGCGCCGCGAAGACCCGGCCTTCAAGAAAGTGGTCGATGACGCCGTGATCGGG
>CAIZKA010000029.1 GCA_903933395.1 uncultured beta proteobacterium
AACCTGAAATAGATCGAGGACATTCATGCCGTAAAGGAAGCGCTGATCAAGTTTTGCTTCGTCATTCCGGCGAATGCCGGAATCCTGAAGAATCACGGCACTGGACACCGGCTTTCGCCGGCATTGACTCAAGGTAAATTCATCCCATAATCCCTTATTCCGCATTCCGCGCGAGGAGTTGATATGTCAGACGCAAAGGCATTTCTTGAAGCCCGTGATTTCCTGCTGCAACATCGCAGCGACTATGACACCGCCACGCGTGGCTTCCGTTGGCCCGTCCTGACGCAATTCAACTGGGCGCTGGACTATTTCGATGCCTGCGCCGCCGGCAACGACAAGCCCGCATTGTGGATCGTCGGCGAGGACGGCAGCGAGCAGAAGCGCTCCTTCGCCGTGCTCTCGGCGCGCTCCAACCAGGTAGCCAACTGGCTGCGCTCACTGGGCGTCGCCCGCGGTGACCGGATCCTGATGATGCTGGGCAACGAGGTTCCGCTCTGGGAAACCATGCTGGCGGCCATCAAGCTCGGCGCGGTCATCATTCCGGCCACCACGCTGCTCGCCACCGATGATCTTCTGGACCGCTTCGAGCGCGGCAATGTGCGCCACGTCGTGGTCGGCGGCGCGAACACCGACAAGTTCGCCGCGCTTCCGGGCGACTACACGCGCATCACGGTCGGCGGCGCCGTTTCAGGCTGGCACTCGTTTTCGGACGCGGACGCCTTCCCGGCGACCTTCATGCCGGATGGCCCGACCAACGCCAGCGATCCGATGCTGCTGTATTTCACTTCGGGCACCACGGCGAAACCGAAACTCGTTCTGCATACACAGCAGAGTTATCCGGTCGGCCATCTGTCGACGATGTTCTGGATCGGACTGCAGCCCGACGATATCCATTGCAACATTTCGTCGCCGGGCTGGGCCAAGCATGCCTGGAGCTGTTTCTTCGCGCCGTGGGACGCCGGCTGCTGCATCTTCATCGCCAACTTTGCCCGCTTCAATGCCAAGGCGCTGCTGGCGGTACTGGAACGCTGCGGCGTGACCACGCTTTGCGCGCCACCCACGGTCTGGCGGATGCTGATTCAGGAGGACCTCGCCGCGCATCGCAGCCAGCTCAAGATCCGCATACTGGTGGGCGCCGGCGAACCGCTGAACCCCGAGATCATCGACCAGATCAGGACAGCCTGGGGCCTGACCCTGCGCGACGGCTTCGGCCAGACCGAAACCACCGCGGTGATCGGCAACCCGCCCGAGCAGCGCCTCAAGCCGGGCTCGATGGGGCGCCCGCTTCCCGGATACGACGTCGTCCTGCTCAATGCCGACGGCAAGGAGGCCGATGAGGGCGAAATCTGCCTCAAGCTGAACCCGCGTCCGCTGGGGCTGATGGTCGGGTACATGGACAGCGCGGAAAAGACCGCCGATGTCATGCGCGACGGCTACTACCGTACAGGCGACGTCGCCAGCCGCGATGCCGACGGCTACATCACCTACGTGGGTCGTGCCGACGACGTATTCAAAGCCTCCGACTACCGGATCAGCCCCTTCGAACTGGAGAGCGCATTGATCGAGCATCCGGCAGTGGCCGAAGCGGCCGTTGTGCCCAGTCCCGATCCGGTGCGTCTGGCGGTTCCGAAGGCTTTCCTGATTCTGACCCAGGGAACCGAGCCGAGCCGCGATCTTGCGCGCGACATCTTCGCCTTCGTGCGCGGCAATCTCGCACCCTACAAGCGCATCCGCCGCATCGAGTTTTCGGACTTGCCGAAGACCATCTCCGGCAAGATCCGCCGCGTGCAGCTGCGTGCCGTCGAGGCGGAACAGCGCAGCAAGGGCACCCGCGGC
>CAIZKA010000030.1 GCA_903933395.1 uncultured beta proteobacterium
GCCCTTCATTCGCTTCTATCACTCCGCCGCGTTGCGCAAGAAGACGCTTTCACTGCTCGACGCCATCGAGCAGGCTCCGGATGCCACGGCGCATCGCGACGAGCTCTCGAATCTCGTGGTCGAATTGTCGAAAGCCGGCATGGATTACTTCTTCATCAAGCAACTCAAGCTCGCCAAGCCGGGCTTTATCGTCGAGCAGTCGGCGAACCTCGGAATTGCAGGCGTCCAGCAGGTCATGGGCTCCGTCATTCGCAAGATCATCGGTCGCATGGACAGCACGCAACTGAATTCCGTGTGCGGCTCCATCAGGCAACTCATGCTCTGAGCCCCGGCCGCCGGGCCGGGGCGGAGCGGAGCCTCCGCCAAAGGGACCGGGCTCGCATTTTGAAAAGTTATGTCTTCGGCGAAGCCGGAGACGGTATCCCGTGCGGACGGCGCCCGCGGGACGGCGACCTTCAGCCCGTGCCGCGAGCCCGCTGCTTGGCCGTAACGTAGTCGGCGTGCGAGATGTAGAGCAGGTCGGCGATCTTGCGCATGAAGTGCTGTTCGTGGGCGTCGAGGTGGCCGTCGGCGAAGGCGACCTGCCAGAGGTTTTCGACCACTTCGATCTTCTGTTCCCGGCTGAAGTGCTTGTTGATCAGCGAGGTGAACTGGAAGTAGTCGGTGGCCTGCTGCGCTTCTTCCGCGGCCAGCGCCATCAGCGCGCCGACCTGCGCCGCATCGAGGCCGAAGCGGGTTTGCAGCGCGCCTGCCACGGCGGCCGTTTCCGCGGCCGTGACCGCACTGTCCATGCGCATCATTTCCAGCAGCAGGGCCGCCGTCGCGAGGTGCAGGGCGTGCTGCGAAGCGATGCCGGATTCGCCTGCGGCCGGCGCGATCATCTGCGCGAAGAAATCCCGTATGCCGTCGATCATGCTGTTGCTGCTCCTGTGAAAGGGAAAGGGCTGATGGAGTCGTCACCCCGGCGAAAGCCGGGGTCCAGTGCTGCGGTCCGCTGGATTCCGGCCCCGGATCGTGGTCCGGGGTGACGTTCTTTCGCCGGAATGACGGCGTTGGAGGACGGAAGTGTTTTACGCGCGTTTTCCAAATTCCGCGTCAAAGCTTCAATGCGCCCGCATAACCCGTGAGTTCGAGGTAGCCGCGTCCCGCGAGGCTACCTCGAATCTTCACCAGTCCTTCCCAGTAGCTGACGGGCAGCGGCCGGCGCGTGGTGAGTTCCTGCGCGTCCTGCACCGGTACGGTCTCGAAGCGATGCGGGCCGCAGCGGATTTCCATCTGCACCGGGTAGCGCGCGCCGCTTTGGTGTGAGGGCCAGTGGCGCAGCGGCGTGAAGCTCAGCTCGCTGGTGCCAAACTCGCTGCGGCGGCCGCCGGCGGCGCGCAGCGTGGCGTGGGCGTAGAGCGTGTCGCCGGCGGCGTTGCGGATGCGGAAGGCCATCAGCGCGCCGCCGTCGTCGAGGTTGATGCCTATCCAGTCCCAGCCGACGGCGCCTGCCGCCAGCACTTCGCTCGACCATTCGTGGTCGAACCAGGCGCGGCCCTTGGCGGTCTGGGGCTTGCCGTCCAGGCTCAGGCTGCCGCTCACCGCCAGTTGCGGCCAACTGACGTAATGGCTGGCCAGCGCGGGACGCGGCCCCTTCTGCGACCAGCCGCCTTCGCCTTGCAGCAGCAGCGGCTGGGTCGGCTTCAGCGTCAGGTCGAAGGCGAAGGCGGCATCCTGCAGCTTGAGGCGGAAATGCTCGGCGGCGCCGACTCCGCTGCGCTGCAGGGTCCATGCGCCGACGAACACGTCGCAGTCGGCGGTGGCGAAGCCCGCGCCGAGCTTGGCGCGGCCGGCGCGTTCGGCATGCAGCAGGGGCTTGCCCGGCGGCGTGACGGCGGCGTGGGCGAAGACGATCTGGCTCGGCGCGATCGGCGACTTCAGGTCTTCGGCGATTCCGGGCCGGCTGCGGAAGAAGGTGAGCTGGAAGCCGATGTCGCGCGCCGGCAGGTCGAGCGCGCCGGTGACGTACCAC
>CAIZKA010000031.1 GCA_903933395.1 uncultured beta proteobacterium
CGCGGAACGCTGGCGCAGGGACAAGAGCAGCAGTTCGTCGAGCCGTTCCTCGAGTTCGTGAGCGAAGAGCTTGCGCTCGCTCATCTTCAAGCTTTCACCGCAGAGGCGCAGAGGCGCGGAGAATTCGCAGAGAAAATCACAAGCCCCTCATTTCGCCGATTTCGCATTTCTCTGCGTCGCCTTTCTCTGCGCCTCAGCGCCTCTGCGGTGAAGCCATTTCCCTGGCTTGGGTTCAGAACACGGCCGCTATGAGGTCATCCAGCGCATCGCGCGTATCGGTTTCATCCGCCAGCGGGCGGGCAATGGCCGCGGTGCAGGCAATTTCGGGCGCCATGCCGCGGGCAATCAGCTGCGCCGCATGCACCAGCAGGCGCGTGCCCGCGCCTTCGTCCAACCCGGCGCCCTTGAGCTTGCGCGTCAGGCCGCCGAGCTTGACCAGCTTTTGCGCCGTAGCATCATCGACACCGCCTTCATGGGCGACTATGCGCGCCTCGGTGGCGGCTTCCGGGTAGTCGAAATCCAGCGCCACGAAGCGCTGCCGCGTGCTCGGCTTCATCTCCTTCAGCACGCTCTGGTAGCCGGGGTTGTAGGAGATCACCAGCATGAAGTCGGGTGGTGCCTCGATGTACTCGCCGTGCTTCTCGACCGGCAGGGCACGGCGCGAATCGGTCAGCGGATGGATCACCACCGTGGTGTCCTTGCGCGCTTCGACGATCTCATCGAGATAGCAAATGGCGCCGGCGCGCACGGCGGCCGTGAGCGGTCCGTCCATCCAGACGGTTTCATCGCCGACGATCAGGTAGCGCCCGACCAGGTCGGAGGTGGTCAGGTCATCGTGGCAGGCGACGGTCACCAGCGGCCGCTTCAGGCGCCAGGCCATGTGCTCGACAAAGCGTGTCTTGCCGCAGCCGGTGGGGCCTTTCAGCATCACGGGCAAGCGGCTCGCGGCGGCGGCGGCGAACACCTCAAGCTCATCGCCGGTGGCGTGGTAGTACGGTTCGCTGTCGAGGTACACCAGCGGCGTTGCAGGCGTGTGAACAGCGGTTCGACCAGCGTGTTTGGATGCATTCATGGCGGTGCCTATTTCTTCTTGGCCTGCTTCGCTTCGTCGGCCATGCGCTTCTTCATTTCCCGCAGCCGCGCATCCACTTGCGACTGCTCGTAGAAATTTCCGTCGCCGGACTTCTGCGCCAGCTCCAGTTGTTCAACCGCGGCGGGTACCTGGCCCAGCAGGGCATAAGCTTCAGCCTGTGCGCGATGCTGTTGCAGGCGCTTGCCGAGCAGGGCATAGGTTCTGGCCTGCAGGCCATGCATCTTCGCATCCGACGGGTAGCTCAACAGATCGTCTTCGGTGACCTTGATCGCGTCCGACGGCAAGCGGGCTTCCAGCAGCGACTCGACCAAACCGTAGGTAACCGCCCGTTCCTGAGGGAACCGCAACTGCGCCGCGCGCAGGAGTTTCACCGCGCCGGGAGCGTCGCCCTGCTTCAATCGCAACTGCGCGGCGAAGGTCTCGACCATGGGCGACACGGCCTTGAGGCGACGCAGCTCGTTCAACTCCCTTTCGGCCGCGGCGGCATTGCCTTCGCGCATGCGGGACTGCGCCAACCCATAACGCATGGCCGCTTCGCTGCCCGCAAAGCTGCGATCCCGGAGCCGGGTTTCGAACTCCGTCACCGCATCGCGCGGCGTTCCTTCCTGCGCGCGCAACTTGGCGCGCACCAGCTGGAACTCGAGCGAATCCGGAATCTGCTTGTACGGCCGCCCTTGTATCCGGTTGCCCATGTCTGACAGGCGTTCGGTGGTCAACGGGTGAGTGCGCAAATAGCCCGGAGCATTGTTTTCATAAAGACGGCCGAACTTCTGCAGACGCTCGAAGAAACCGCTCATGCCGCGAATGTCGAAGCCGGAGCGCTCCAGCAAACCGAGGCCGACACGATCCGCCTCGCGCTCGAAATCACGCGTGTAGTTCAGCTGGTTCTGGATCGCCGCGCCC
>CAIZKA010000032.1 GCA_903933395.1 uncultured beta proteobacterium
CCTTCGACCGTGGTCGTCACCATCTCGCCGCCCAGCGCCGTACCGATGACGTCCTGCAGTTCGCCCACCGAGAGGCCGTAGCGCGCCAGCGCCGTGCGGTCGGGCTCGATGTCGAGGTAGAAGCCGCCGGTGATGCGTTCGGCGTAAGCGCTGGTGGTGCCCGGCACATTCTTCACCACGCCCTCGATCTCGCGCGCCAGGCGTTCCATCTCGACCAGATCCTTGCCGAAGACCTTGATCCCTATCGGCGTGCGGATGCCGGTAGACAGCATGTCGATGCGCGCCTTGATCGGCATGGTCCATGAATTGGCGACGCCGGGAAACTGCAATGCCTTGTCCAGTTCGGCAATCAGCTTGTCGGTGGTCATGCCGGGGCGCCATTCCGACTCGGGCTTCAGGTTGATCACGGTTTCGAACATCTCGGTCGGCGCCGGATCGGTCGCGGTATTGGCGCGCCCGGCCTTGCCGATCACCGACGCCACCTCGGGAAAACTCTTGATGATCTTGTTCTGCGTCTGCAGCAATTCGGCGGCCTTGGTGATCGACATGCCCGGCAGGGAAGTCGGCATGTAGAACAGCGTGCCTTCGTTGAGCGTCGGCATGAACTCGCTGCCCAGCTTCGATGCCGGATAGAGGCTCACCGCCAGCGTCGCCAACGCAAGCACGATGGTGGTCCGCTTCCAGCGCATGACCCAGGCGATGACCGGCCGGTAGACCCAGATCAGCGCGCGATTCACCGGATTCTTCGCCTCGGGGATGATCTTGCCGCGGATGAAGAACAGCATCAGCACCGGCACCAGCGTCACCGACAGCAGCGCCGCGCCGGCCATGGCGAAGGTCTTGGTGTAGGCCAGCGGCGAGAACAGACGGCCCTCCTGCGCTTCCAGCGTGAACACCGGCAGGAAGGACACGGTAATGATCAACAGCGAAAAGAACAGCGCCGGACCCACTTCGCGGCAGGCGGCAACTATCGCCTCGGTTCGCGATTCCCCCTCCTTCAGCCGTTCGATATGCTTGTGCACATTCTCGATCATGACGATGGCAGCATCGACCATGGCACCGATGGCGATCGCGACACCACCCAGGCTCATGATGTTGGAATTCATGCCGAGCGCACGCATGGCGATGAAGGCGATCAGCACGCCGACCGGCAGCATGATGATCGCCACCAGCGCGCTGCGGACATGCAGCAGGAACACCAGGCAGACCAGCGCGACGATGATGCTTTCCTCGATCAGCGTGGTCTTCAGCGTCTGGATCGCGCGGTGGATCAGCTCGGAGCGGTCGTACACGGTTTCGATCGTGACCCCGGCCGGCAGACCCGGCGCTATCTCGGCCAGCTTTTCCTTGACGCCCTGGATTACGTCGAGCGCATTCTGGCCGTAGCGTGCCATGGCGATGCCCGACACCACCTCGCCCTCGCCGTTGAGCTCGGTGATGCCGCGCCGTTCGTCGGGGCCCAGTTCGACGCGGGCGACGTCGCGGACCAGCACCGGCGTACCGCGCTCGGATTTCACCACCAGCCCCTCGATGTCGGCCACACCGCGCAGGTAGCCGCGGCCGCGCACCATGTATTCGGTTTCCGCCATTTCGACGACGCGGCCGCCGACATCGCGGTTGGAGTCGCGTATCGCCTGCACCACCTTCATCAGCGGCACACCGTAGGCACGCAGCTTGACCGGATCGACCACCACCTGGTACTGCTGGACGAAGCCGCCGATGCTGGCGACCTCGGCCACGCCCGGCGCCTTGGTCAGCTGGTAGCGGATGAACCAGTCCTGGATGGTGCGCAGTTCGGCCAGCGACTTGTCCTTCGCCAGCACCACGTACTGGTACACCCAGCCGACGCCCGTGGCGTCGGGACCGAGTTGCGGCGTCACGCCTTTCGGCAGGCGACCGGCGGCGAAGTTCAGATATTCCAGGACCCGCGAACGCGCCCAATAGATATCGGTGCCGTCTTCGAAAATCACATAGACGAAGGAGGCGCCGAAGAAGGAAAAACCGCGCACCACTTTCGACTTCGGCACCGAGAGCATGGCCGTGGTCAGCGGGTAGGTGACCTGATCCTCGACCACCTGCGGCGCCTGGCCCGGCACCTCGGTGTAGATGATGACCTGCACGTCGGAAAGGTCGGGCAATGCGTCGAGCGGCGTCCTCAGCACGGCGTGGAAGCCGGCCAGCGTGACGAAGACCGTCATGATGACGACGAGGAACTTGTTCCGCGCCGACCAGCCGATCAGGGCACCCAGCATCTCAGTGGTCCTTGTGCGCGGCGGCCGGCGCCGCTGTCACCGCGGCGGCGCCCTTGGGCTGCATCTTCGTGACAACCCATTCCCCCGGACCGCGCTCGACGAACTCGATGTCGACCGGGCTGCCGGCCTTGAACTTGTCCGCCAATGAAGGATTCGCCAGGATGAAGTCCATGGTCATCGCCGGCCAGTTGAGGCTGGCGACCGGCGCGTGGGTCACGGTGACCGTGCCGTTCTTGAGGTCTATCGCTTCGAGCGTCCCGCGCGCCTGGTGGCTGACCGACCCCTTCGCCGCCTGGGCCGGCACCGCCGACAGGCCGCCCAGCGCCGCCTTGAGGTTGCTTTCGGCGTCGATCAGGAAATTCGCGGCGACCACCACGGCCTCGCCTGCGGCAAGGCCTTCGCGCACTTCGACATATTCGTCGCTGCGCGCGCCGAGCTTGACCTCGCGCGGCTCGAAGCGGCCGGCGCCTTTCTGCAGCAGCACGACCTGCCGCGTACCGCTGTCGATCACGGCCGACAGCGGCACCGTTACCACCTGGTCGCGACCGCCGACCGCCAGTTCGACGCTGGCATACATCGCCGGCTTCAGCAGGCCGCCGGGGTTGGCCAGTTCGATGCGCACCGGCACCGTGCGCGTTTCGGCCTTGAGCGTGGGGTAGATGAAAGCGATCGTGCCGGTGAAGCTCTTGTCGGGATAGGCGTTGATCGCGACCTTGACCTTCTGCCCGGCCTTCAACTGCGCGATGTCGCGCTCGAAGACATCGGCCAGCACCCAGACCGCGGAAACGTCGGCGATCTGGTAGAGCGTCTCGCCCGGCATGAAACGCATCCCTGCCACGGCCTTCTTCTCCAGCACCACGCCGCCGGCCGGCGAGCGGAAAGTCAGCGTGCGCCTGACCTCGCCGCCGCCGGCGAGGGCCTTGATCTGTTCCTCGGAAATATCCCAGTTGCGCAGGCGCGCGAGGCTCGCCTCGGAAATCTGGCGCATGCCGGACTGGGTTTCCGCGCTTGCATCCTTCAGTGTCGCGACACCCCTGGCCGCGATCGCGTATTCGCGCTGCGCGGAGACCAGTTCGGGGCTATACACCTCGAACAGCGGCTGGCCTTTTGCCACCGGCTGACCCGTGGCATTGACGTGCAGGCGCTCGACCCAGCCTTCGAATTTCGGCGACACGTTGACCAAGCGGCGCTCGTCGATCTCGACGCGGCCGGAAGCCCGCACCTGTCGCGCCAGTTCGCGCAGCGCCGCCGGCTCGGTCCTGACGCCGAGCTTCTGCACCTTCTCGGTACTGATCCTGATCTCGCCGGCGGCAGCGCCGGAGTTGGCAACCCCGTCACCGCCTTCATAGACGGCGATGTAGTCCATGCCCATGGAATCCTTCTTCGGCACCGGCGAGGTGTCGGCGAGACCCATCGGGTTGCGGTAATAAAGCAGCTTGCGCGGCGAGGACGCGGCAGGGGCGACCGCGGGCGCCGGGGCGGCTGTCGGCGCCGTGTCGCCGGCGCCGACTCGTGACTTGCCCAGCCAGTAGCCGCCGCCGGCGGCCAGCAGCAGGGCGGCCAGCACGGCCGGAGTTGCGTATCTCATAGGTCTTCCCCGATCAATCGTTCGATGTCGGCCAGGCGGGCCTGCTGTTCCGCCTGGGCCTTGATGACGTCCTGCTTCGCCCGGCGGATCTGCCGTTGCGCGTCGAGCAGCGTGGCGAAGTCCACCCGACCGTTTTCGTAGCCGGCCAGCGCCGCCTGGAAGGTGAGGTCGGCCTGCGGCAACAGGCTGGTTTGCGCCAGCATTTCGCTGCGCCGCGCCCCGTCCATGGCGGAAAGGTTTTCGGCCAGGTCGGCCAGCAACTGGTTCGCGCCGGCATCCTTGCGCGCCCGCGCGACGTCGATCATCTTCTCGGCCTCGCGTTCCTGGCTGCGGCGGCTTTCCTGCTGCAGCGGTATGTTGAATTCGAGCATCAGTTCCCACTCATTGACGCGGTTGCGCATCTGGATCGGCGAAACGCCGACGGCGAAATCCGGATAGCGGTTGCGATAGGCCAGGTCGCGGTTCTTTTCGGCAGCGCGGATCCTGGCGTCGTCGGCGAAGAGTTGCGGATTCCTGCCGCGCAGGCGTTCCTCCAGCGCGGCGTAATCGAGCAGGGCGGGCGCCGGCAGCGGCCGCAGGCGTTCCGGTGCGGCCAGCGGCGAATTCGCCGGCCGTGCCAGCAAAGCATTGAGGCGGGCGCTGGCGTGATGATGCTCGGTCTCCATCTGGATCAGTTCACTCTTCATCGCGGTGCGCTCCACCTGGACGCGGATCGCGTCCTGCTGCGGCACCAGTCCGCCGGCATAGCGCGCCTGGATGATGCCGTCGAGGCGATCGATCAGGTCGATGACTTCCCGGGTCAGCCCGATCAGCTTGCCCACCGCGAAATACTGGGCGTAGGCCGTCTTGATCCGCGCCGCCTGTTCCGTCCACGTCAGGCCGGCCTTGCCCTGCGCCGCCTGGGCTTCGGCTTCGGCCACTTCGCGCCTGAGATCGCGCTTGCCCCAGAACGGCAAAGGCTGCGTCAGCGTGTATTTGGTGCTGCCGACGCGGCTGGGCAGCAGGTTGGCATTGCTCTCGGCAGGATAATTGGTGATGTTCTGCAGTTCCGTGCGCAGCACCGGATCGGGCAGCGCGCCCGCCGGATACACGCGTTCCGCCGCCGCCTCGGCTTCCAGCCGCATGACGGCATATTCCGGATTCCTGGCCCTGGCGTAGTCGAGCAGGCCCTCGACGTTGGCCCCGATCAGCGGCGGCACGGGTTCGGCATGCGCCGTCAATGCGGCGGCAGCCAGCACTGCGGCGAGCAGTTGAAGACGGGAGACCACGGCCTACTTTGCCGCTTCGATGCTGTAGACGGTCAGCACGCCCTTGACCTCGGCGGAACGAAAGCGGATCTTGTCGCCTTCCTTCCATGGTTTGAGCATGGCCGGATCCTTGGCCTTGAAGCTCATGGTCATGGGCGGCATCTTCAGGTTCACGATTTCGCCGTGGGCGATGGTGACCTTGCCCGCCGGCAGATCGATCTTCTTGATCACGCCGTCGGTCAGGGGCAGGTGCCCCTCATGGGCTTGGGCGTATGCGGAAAGCGAAAGAAGCAGCAGCGTTGCCATGGCGGCAAACAGACGTACAAAGGATTTCATGGGGAATCTCCCGAATAGCGACAGCACATGGCGAATCCCGGACCGAAGCCCGGGCCGCCAACCCGATGGATCTCAGGCGACGCTTCGCGGAGGATGCTGCGGAGGTTCGGCGATATGGCTGCGGGGTGCCATGATCGCCGGCAGCACGTAGCCGTATTCGGCCGGGATCACCCCGGCAGTCAGTGCGGTGCTGGGCATGAATCCAGAACTTGCCAGCTGGCAGGTCTGGCAGTGATCGCAACCGTTTTCGGCAGCCGCCTGATCCGCGGCCACGGCTTCATGGCAAGGCATGGCATCTGCAGCAGCCATGTCGTGAGCGACGACTGAAATTTCCTGCTCCTGCCCGTGACCGCAAACCGGCATGACCATGCCCGCCATGGTCTGCACGGGCAGCCAGAGCGCGGCAAAAAGCAGCAGGAAGCGGGCGAAACGCTGTGTCATGACGTGAAGATTACGCCTCGCCAGCCTTCAGCGCAAGCCGGGCCGGGGCCATCAATCCTCCTCTTCCTGCGGCCTGAACGCGGCAGCGAGCTTCTGCTGCACTTGCGGCGGCACCTGGGCGTGCCGGGCGAACTCGATGCTGTAGGCACCCTGGCCGCCGGTCAGCGACTTCAAGCGCGAGGCATAGTCGGTGATCTCGGCCAGCGGCACTTCACCGGTGATCGAGGCCGTGCCGCCGGAACGCGGATTGGTACCGGTGATGTGGCCACGGCGGCTAGACAGGTCGCCGGTCAGGTCGCCGATCGCCGCTTCGGGGGCGACGATCTCGATATTGACGATGGGCTCCAGCACGATCGGATTCGCGGCGCGGATAGCCTCCACCGTGGCCTTGCGCCCGGCGGTGACGAAGGCGATGTCCTTGCCGTCCACCGCATGCGTCTTGCCGTCGTACACGATGACGCGGATATCCTGCGCCGGGAATCCGGCGATCACGCCATCGGTCAGCGCCTGACGCACGCCTTTCTCGACCGAGGTCATGAATACCCCGGGAATCACGCCGCCCTTGACGCGATCGACGAACTCGAAGCCGGCGCCGCGCTCCAGCGGTTCGATCTTCAGATACACCTCGCCGAACTGTCCGGCGCCGCCCGACTGCTTCTTGTGCCGGCAATGGCCTTCGGCGTTGGCGGTGATGGTCT
Source organism: uncultured beta proteobacterium (assembly GCA_903933395.1). Lineage (GTDB taxonomy): Bacteria > Pseudomonadota > Gammaproteobacteria > Burkholderiales > Rhodocyclaceae > Sulfuritalea. The sequence goes on from CAIZKA010000032.1 coordinate 6,563, forward strand.
CGCGATAGGGGATCAGCGGCGGCCGGGTGTCGAGTTCGAGCTTGAACTGGGTAGCCATCTTTTCCAGTTTGTAGCGCAGATGCATTTCGCCGAGGCCGCGGATCACAGTCTCGTGCGTGGTGGGATGGCGCTCGACCTCGAAGCACGGGTCTTCGAGTTCCAGCTTGTGCAGGATGTCGAACAGGCGCTGCTCGTCGCTCTTCTTCCTGGTCTCGACGGCGAGTCCCTGCATCGGCCTGGGAAACTCCAGCGGCTTCAGGTGTATGTGGTCCTCGTCGTGCGAATCGTGCAGCACGGCATCGAAGTCGATCTCCTCGACCTTGGCGATGGCGCCGATATCGCCGGGCATCAGTTCGTCGACCTCGATGTAGTCCTTGCCCTGCAACTGATAGAGATGGGCGACCTTGAACGGACGCTTACCGTCGCCGACGAAGAGCTGGCCGTCCTTCTTCATTGTGCCCTGATGCACGCGGAAGATCCCGACCTTGCCCATGTAGGGATCGGCGATAACCTTGAAGACATGCGCCAGCACATGCTTCGTTGCGTCGGGCATGGCGGCGAAGGCCTCGCCGGTGCCGCCCGGCTCGCCCTTGTAGAAGGGCGGGGGATTTCCTTCGGCCGGGTTCGGCGCGAGTGAGGCAAGCACGTGCAGCAGCTCACCGATTCCGGCACCGGTACGCGCAGAGGTGAACAGGATGGGCACCAGATGGCCTTCGCGCAGGGCTTTCTCGAAGGGCGCATGCAGCTCCTTCGCATCCGGGTCCTTGCCCTCTTCCAGATAGCGGGCCAGCAGGGACTCGTCTTCTTCCACCAACTGGTCGATAAGTTCGCGATGGGCGTGGGCGATCGAATCGAAATCCGCGTCACCCGCGGCATGCTCCAGCACCTCGACCACATCGCGGCGGCCATGCGCCGGCAGGTCGAGCAGCAGGCATTGCTTGCCGAAACGCTCGCGGATCTGGCTCACCAGCGCCGGCAGATCGACATTGTCGGCATCGATCTTGTTGATCACGATCATGCGCGCCAGGCCACGCGCCTGCGCCGCCCGCATCATGCGCTCGGTGGCCAGTTCGATGCCGGTCTGGGCGTTGATGACGATGATCGCGGTTTCGACTCCGGCCAGCGCAGCAGTGGCCTGACCGGCGAAATCGGGGTAGCCGGGGGTGTCGATGAGGTGGACGTGAACTCCTTCCCAGGCGAAATTCACCAGCGCCGAATTCAGCGAATGCCCGGCCGATTTTTCCTGCGCGTCGAAATCGCAGACAGTATTGCCCTTCTCGACGCTGCCTTGCGCAGAAATTGCCCCGGCCTTGAACAGCAGCGCCTCTGCCAAGGTGGTCTTGCCCGCACCGCCGTGGCCGACAAGGGCAAGGGCGCGGATCGATTCGGTGCTGTACTTCGCCATGATGCAGACTCCATTTTTGCCTGAATTGGGTCAAATTTTATCCCACTTGGGGATACCGCCCGGCGTGTCCGGTCAGTTCCATACCTTGATGGCCTCAGCCCAGTGCACGGTCTATGTAGTGCCGCGACACTTTTGTCTTCGGCACGTTCCCGGAGAACCAGCTGCGTACGTCCTGCTCTAGGCCGATGCCGTGCATGTAGTTGTATAGCGCCTTGTTCAGCGCGATGCCCAGCGCATCGTGGTCGACCCCGGTGGGATCGATGAAACCGACGTCGTTCTTCGCGAAGCTCACTTCGGGCAGCGGCTTGAGCCTGACGCCGTACTGCTCCGGATGCAGGCCGACCGGCGAATGCACGGTGCAGGCAAAACGATGGAAGAATCCGGACTGGATGCAGCCGGCGGCGAATAGCTGGCGCACATATTCGAGCGCGTCGACGGTGTCCTGCACCGTCTGCGTCGGGAAGCCGTACATCAGGTAGGCATGCACCAGGATGCCCGCGTCGCTGAAGGCATGCGTGACGCGCGCCACCTGTTCGACCGAGACGCCCTTCTGCATGAGTTTCAACAATCGATCGGAGGCGACCTCGAGGCCGCCCGACACCGCGATGCAGCCGCTGTCGGCCAGTTCGGCACAGAGTTCCGAGGTGAAGGACTTTTCGAAGCGGATGTTGCCCCACCAGGAAATCGCCCGGTTGCGTTTCTGCAGTTCCGCGGCCAGTGCCTTGAGAGCCTTGGGCGGAGCCGCCTCATCGACGAAATGAAAGCCCGTCTGTCCGGTCTCGGCGATGATGGTCTCGATGCGATCGACCATGGTCGTCGCGGCGATCGCCTCGTAGCGCGAGATGTAGTCGAGTGAGACATCGCAGAAGCTGCATTTCTTCCAGTAGCAGCCGTGGGCCACGGTCAGCTTGTTCCAGCGCGCATCGGACCACAGGCGGTGCATGGGGTTGAGCATGTCCAGGAGCGACAGGTAGCGGTCCAGCGGCAGGCCGTCCCAGGTCGGCGTACCGGCGTCGGCGAAGGGAATGTCCGGCTCTTTGGCGTCGACGTAGCGCACGCCGTTTTCATCGCGCAGAAAAGTGCGCAGCAGGCGATCCTGCGGCCGCTCGTGGTTCAGATGTTCCAGCAGGGCAAGGAGCGGACGCTCGCCGTCGTCCAGCGTGACGTAGTCGAAGTAGTCGAAGACGCGCGGCTCCGTCAGTCCGCGCAACTCGGTGTTGACGAAGCCGCCGCCGAGCACGGTGACGATGGCCGGATACTGCGCCTTGATCGCCTGCGCTATCCGGAAGGCGCCATAAACGTTGCCGGGGAAGGGGGCCGAGACCAGCACCACGTCCGGCGCATGGCGCCGCACGGCATCCAGCGTCAATTCGCGCAGCGTGCTGCCGACCAGGTTCTCGTTCGCCGCCAGCGCCAGCGCCAGCGGCTCGAAACTGGCCTGGCTCTGCGCCAGCGATTCGGCATAGCGCACGAACTCGAAGCGCGCATCGACCGCCTCGCGCAGCACGTCGGCGACATCGTCGAGGTAGAGCGTGGCGAAATGCCGCGCACGGTCCGTGACCCCCAGCGCGCCGAAGGCCCAGGCCAGCGGATCACCGCCCTCGTCATCGATGTAGGCCTCGAGCGGCTCAAAACGCGGCCCTTCGGGGAGGAAGTTGCGCCTGGCGATGCGATGCGCGATGGAGGGGTCGCGCCCCTGGAGGAAGGCCACCGCCGCTTCGATGGTCGCCAGGTAGCGCTCGAAATGCCGCTCGAAAGCCTGTACCCGCGGCGTGCGCTGCTTCGCGGGCACGGCCTGGATGCGCTCGCGCAAAGCGCGCAGTCCGTCGGGCGAAAACAGGCGCAGCACCAACGCCAGGGCCAGATCCTCCTGCACCGCCGCGAAACCGCGCGAACGCAGGAAGCCGGTCAGGTAAGCCGTCGACGGATAGGGCGTGTTCAGCTGCGTCATCGGCGGGATGACGGAGAGGATTTTCAGCGGGCGGGCTGGCATGGCAATCTGAGTCTGAACATGGCCCAATGATAGTGGCTTCGCCGGCATGAGCCGCGCGTCGCCCGGCCGGTTTGTTGCCGGCAAGGTCTATTCGTTGCGGAACAGGGAACGGTTGCCGAACAGCGGCAGGTCGTAGTTGTTCGAATCGCGGCCTTCGACATACTCCTGGTGATAGCCATGAATCAGGTCGACCTCGCTCCTCGAACCGAATATCAGCGGCGTGCGCTGCTGCAGGTCGGCCGGCTCTATGTCGAGGACGCGACGCCGTCCGGTGATGGCGCCGCCGCCGGCCTGTTCCATGATGAAGGCAATGGGATTGGCCTCGTGTAACAGCCCCAGCCGGCCGCTGGTTTCGCGGGTCTTGTCGTCAACGGGGTAGAGGAACACGCCGCCCCTGACCAGCACGCGATAGGCTTCGGCGATCAGCGACGATACCCAGCGCATGCCGAAATCGCGCGCCCGCGGCCCGGTCTTGCCGGCCAGGCATTCCTTCACGTAGCGCCGCACCGGCGGCTCCCAGAAGCGTTCGTTCGAGGCGTTGATGGCGAAGGTGGCGGCATTGTCCGGAATCACCACTTTCGGATGGGTGAGGATGAACTCGCCTATCTCGCTGTCAAGCATGAAGACGTTGACGCCGTTGCCGGTGGTCAGCACCAGCCGCGTCGAAGCGCCATAGAGCACGAAGCCCGCCGCGACCATCTCGTTCCCGGGCTGGAGAAAATCCCTCGAGGTGACTTTGCGACGGCCGACGGGAGCACGCAGGATTGAAAAAATGGTACCGGACATGAAGTTGATGTCGAGGTTGCCGGAACCGTTGAGCGGATCGAATGCCAGCAGGTATTTGCCGCGCGGATACTTGGCGGGAATCGGCGTCATGCCGTCGACGGATTTGGAACTCATGCCCGCCAGACGTCCGGTCCAGATCGTCGATTTGATCATCGAGTCACTGGCCGCGCGTTCCAGATAGATCGCCGGATCCGCCGCGTCGGCGCCGAGCCCGCCGCGGGAAACCAGATGCGAGATGGTCTTGCAGGCGGTGACGATGTCGCTGAGCAGAACCGAGAAATCGCCGGTGGCGCCCTTGGCGCTGCGCTGGTCCTCGATGATGAATTGCGTCAATGTAATGCGTTCCCGGATCATGTCCTCACCCCTTCTTGTCCGTTGGCTGCTCCGTGCGATCGATCAGGTCAGGCCCTTCATTCCTGGCATTGCTGACCCGACGGCTGACCGGATAGGCGACCATACCCTCTGCCGGCGCCGGCAGCAAGAACCGGCTCAGCCCAGCGGGATCCCGACAGGCCGGATCGAGCCAGGCGTCGAACTGCCCAGGCGCCAGAAATACCGGCATGCGATCGTGGATCGGCGCCATCACCTCGTTCGGCGTCGTGGTGATGACGCAGGCAGACACGATGTCCGTGCCGTCCGGTGACTTCCACGCCGCGAGCAGGCCGGCCATGGCGAAGAACCCGCCATCATTGGCCGGGCGGATGTACCACGGCTGATTGCCTGCCTTGCCGTCTTCGCTCACCGCCTGCCATTCGTAGAATCCGTTGGCGGGAATCAGGCACCGGTGGCGCTCGAAGCCGGCTTTGAAGGACGGCTTCTCCGCCACGGTTTCGGCGCGTGCATTGTTGAGCTTGAGGCCGATCGCCGGATCCTTAGCCCAGCGCGGAATCAGGCCCCAGCGCACCGACTGTCCGACCCGTCCCACCTCCGGCCGCTGCCGGACCACCAGGATGTCGCTTTGCGGCGCGATGTTGTAGCGCGGCTCCCATGCCGCGCAATCACGCAGGGCGAAATATTCCGTGAGCCGGGATTGGGGACCGTAGAGAACATAGCGTCCGCACATGGCGAACCGACTATTCCACCGTAACGCTCTTGGCCAGATTGCGCGGCTTGTAGTTGCGGCCGCTCGCCGATGAGACCGGCTCACTTAACCGGCTGCGCCGGTTAGCCTTCACTGCAAACCGCGGGTCGAAACCCGTTCCGGATTTCATTCCACCGTAACGCTCTTGGCCAGATTGCGCGGCTTGTCGACGTCCGTTCCCTTCACCAGCGCCACGTGATAGGACAGCAACTGCAGCGGGACAACGTGAAGCACCGGTGACAGCAGGCCGTAATGCTCGGGCAGGCGCAGCACATGCACGCCGGGTTCCTCGTCCACCGCCGAATCCGCATCGGCAAAGACGTAAAGTTCGCCGCCGCGTGCGGCGACTTCCTTGAGGTTGGACTTGAGCTTTTCCAGCAGGGCGTCATTGGGCGCGATGCTGATCACCGGCATGTCCTCGTCGACCAGCGCCAGCGGGCCGTGCTTGAGCTCGCCGGCCGGATAGCCTTCTGCATGGATGTAGGAGATTTCCTTGAGCTTCAGAGCGCCTTCCAGCGCGATCGGATAGTGGTGGCCACGGCCGAGAAACAGCGCATGTTGCTTGTCGGCGAAACGTTTTGCCCAGACCTTGATCGCGGGTTCGAGGGCCAGCACCTTCTGCACGGCCACCGGCAGGTGGCGCAGCGCTGTCAGGTACCCGGCTTCCTGTTCGGGAGTCAGGCGCCCGGCCTGCTTGGCCAGCGTCACCGCCAACAGGAACAGGGCCGCCAACTGGGTGGTAAAGGCCTTGGTCGAAGCGACGCCAATCTCTGGCCCGGCACGGGTCAGGAAGCGCAGCGCGCATTCGCGCACGATGGCCGATTCTGCGACGTTGCAGATCGCCAGCGTGCGGCCCATGCCCAGCGCCCGGGCATGCTTGACCGAGGCCAACGTATCGGCCGTTTCGCCGGATTGCGAAATCGCCACCACGAGTTGTTCGGGGTCCGGCACCGAAACGCGGTAGCGATACTCGCTGGCGATTTCGACGCTGCAGGGAATGCCTGCCAGTTGCTCGATCCAGTAGCGCGCGACGAGGCCGGAGTGATAACTGGTGCCGCAGGCCAGGATCAGCACCGAGCTCGCGCCGGCCAGCATCTCCGGCGCGGCGACGCCGAACAGGTTGGGGCTCAGGGTTTGCGCGCCGCCGATCATTTCCAGCGTGGCCGCCAGTGCCTGCGGCTGCTCGAAAATCTCCTTCTGCATGTAGTGCGTGTAGTCGCCGAGTTCGACGTCGTCGGCCGAGAGCGTGCTTTCATGCACCGGGCGGTCCGCAGGCACATTAGCCGCCGTGCCGTCAGCGCCGACTATTCGCACGCCGTCACGCCGCAGTTCGGCGACATCACCGTCCTCGAGATAGATCATGCGCCGCGTCACCTGCAGCAGGGCCGAGGCGTCCGACGCAGCGTAATTGCCGTCCTCGCCCAGACCAAGCAGCAGCGGAGCGCCATGGCGGGCAAGGACGATGCGATCGTCCCATTCCTGCAGCACGGCGATGGCATAGGCGCCGACCAGGCGCGCGGTTGCCAGGCGCACGGCCTCGAACAGGTCGGGCGTCGACTTGAGCGTTTGCCGGATCAGATGGGCGATGACCTCGGTGTCGGTATCCGAAGTGAACACGTAGCCGTCCGCCGTGAGCTCCTGCTTCAGCTCGGCGTAGTTTTCGATGATGCCGTTATGCACCACGGCGACGCCGGCGGAAACATGCGGATGCGCGTTGCGCTCGGAAGGCACGCCGTGCGTGGCCCAGCGCGTATGGGCGATGCCGTGGTGGGCGACCTGCCCCTCTGCCTGCTCGGCGAGTTCGGCCACGCGGCCGACGCTGCGCAGCCGGGTCAGGGTCGGGTTTAGCAGCGCCAGGCCGGCCGAATCGTAGCCGCGATACTCCAGCTTCATCAGGCCTTCGATCAGCACCGGAACGATGTTGCGCGCGGCAACGGCTGCGACGATGCCGCACATGGTTCAGTCCTTTTTTATTTTCACCGGCCGCTTCCAGCCGGGAATTGAAATCTGTCTGGCGCGCGATACCGTCAACTGATCGGGCGGCGCATCGCGCGTCAGCGTCGTGCCGGCACCCAGCGTTGCACCGCGGCCGACGGTGACCGGGGCCACCAGTTGCGTATCGGAGCCGATGAAGACGTCGTCCCCGATCACCGTGCGGAACTTGTTGGCGCCGTCGTAATTACAGGTGATGGTGCCGGCGCCGACATTGACCCGGCTGCCGATGGTGGCGTCACCGATGTAGGCGAGGTGGTTGGCCTTGGAGTGGTCGGCGATGCTGGAATTCTTCACTTCGACAAAATTGCCAATATGCACGTCGCGCCCGAGTTCCGTGCCGGGACGCAGGCGGGCATAGGGGCCGACGATGCTTTCGGCGCCGACCACGGCGTCCTCGATGTGGCAGAAGGGGGCAATGCGGGCACCGCTGCCGATGCGGCAGTTCTTCAGTACGCAGTTGGCGCCGATGGAAACGCCGTCGGCGAGTTCGACGCGGCCTTCGAACACGCAGTTGACGTCGATGCCGACGTCGCGACCGCAGGCAAGCTCGCCGCGCACGTCGAAGCGCGCCGGGTCGGCCAAGGTGACGCCGGCCTCCAGCAACCGCTCGGCCACATTGCGCTGATGCACGCGCTCGAGAGCGGCAAGCTGCAGCTTGCTGTTCACGCCCTCGGTCTCCCACGCGGCATCGGGTTGCGCAGTCGCCACCGGCATGCCTTCGGCCACAGCGAGAGCGACGATGTCGGTCAGGTAGTACTCGCCCTGGGCGTTACGGTTGCCCAGCGTTGGCAGCCAGCGCGCCAGCGCCGCAGTCGGCGC
>CAIZKA010000033.1 GCA_903933395.1 uncultured beta proteobacterium
CTGTTCATCCAATGCCTGGCGACCAAGACTCCGGCGCAGCAGTTCGCCCCTGCCGCCGATACGCGGATCCATAGCCTCTGGCGAATCCGTTTTGCGCTTACCAGCACCGCCTGGCTGGTACTTGCCGGTTGCCTGCTGTACGCCGGCAAGACCAGCCTCAACCTGTACGAACTTAGCAATTCGATCGAGGCCACCCGGGCCGTAACCGCGACAGACGCCCAGCGTTACAACGCCATTCTCGATTCGCTGCCCAAGGTCGGCATCAGTCCGGACAACCTGCGCGCGCTTATCGCGCGCTTCGATGTCCTGAGGAAACGCACGCCGGAAATGCAACCGCTGCTGATCCACCTGAGTCTTGCCTTGAACGACAACCCCAGAATCGAACTGATCACCCTCGACTGGAAAATTGCCGACAGTCTCGATACGGGCGAGAAAGCCGCAACGGACACCAAGGGAGCAACTGCTGCTGCGCCGGCAGCGGCCGCCGCCGGGGTCTGGTCGGTGATCGAGATCAATGCCCGGCTGCCGCTGGGCATGGCCAGCGACCCGCGTGCCCAGATCGATCTGATTGAAGGTTTCGCCGCCCGCCTGCGCGACGCCCGGACAAACGTCCGGATAGTCAGCCGACCCTTCGATATCGAGTCCGACAAACCGCTCAAGAGCGCCAGCGAAAAAAGCGCAGCGCAGCTTGCGGATGCTCCGAAGTTCGCCCTGCGCATTGCGCGCCAGATGTGAAAGTTGAAGTGAAGACCACATGACGCTCGACGCCAAAGATCTCAAGCGCCTGCAATGGGCAATCGCCTTTCTGGTCATCATGAGCCTGGTGGGCGGCGGCGCCGTCTGGACCACCGAGCAGATGAAGAAGAGCAGCAACAAGGCACTTCTGGACGCCACCGCCGCACGCAAGGACATTCAGGCCAAACTGGCGCAAGCCCGTGACGAGCAGCAGGAGCTGACCGAAAAGCTGAACCGCTTCCAGGCACTCAAGGCACGCGGCTATATCGGCCCGGAACGCCGCCTGGACTGGATTGATGCCATCGCCCGCATCAAGGCCGCGCGTCGCATTTTCAAGCTCGATTACGAATTCGCGCCGCAAAAGCCGGTGGATCCCAGCATCCTGCCCGGAGGTGCCGCGGCCGGCGGTTTCGAAATCATGTCGAGCCAGATGCGGCTGCACATGCAATTGCTGCATGAAGGGGAACTGCTGGCATTTCTTTCCGACCTGACCACGGAACTGCGCAGCAGCGTCGAGGCGCTGGTCCTGGTTCGCTCCTGCACGACCGAACGCCTGGCGCCCGGCAGTACCGATCGCGGCAGCAAGGCCCAGTTGAAGGCCGACTGCACGCTCGAGTGGATAACCTTGAAGGAGGCCAAATGAGACTGACAGCCCGCCTGCTGCCTGGTCTGATGTATCTGGCCATGCTTGCGCCGGCCTGTGCCGCCGACGCCGCCCCTGAACTCGGCCGCCTCTTCTTTACGCCCGAAAAGCGTGCAGCGCTGGAGCGCCAGCGCGCATTCAACATCCTGGAATCGCAAACCCTGCAGGGCAACACCATGAGCCTGGACGGTGTCGTCTATCGATCCGGCGGCAAGTCGACGGTATGGATCAACCGTCAGGCGCAAACCGAGAATGAAGCGGCGCGTACCGGAGTCAATGCCGTCGTGTCGCCGAAGACGCCCGGCAGCGCAATGCTGGCACCGGGTGAAGAAGCGCCGGCACAGCTCAAGGTAGGCGAGACCATCAACCGGGCTACCGGCGAGCGCAATACCCGGCTGGGCGGCGGTGCAGTGGTGACGCCGGCGTCTCCGGCCGTCAAGCGCTGAGGAATTCGCGATGATGCGGCGGCGGCGGTCGCTGGGGCGGAATCAGCGCGGGTTCCTCTTGATCGCGCTGGTTGCGCTCTTGACGATCGGCGGACTGTACTTCTTCATCTCCAACCTGTCGCCCGAACTGATACAGGCGCGCCGGCAACAAGTGACGGGCGAAGCACTGACCCAGGCGCGCGAAGCGCTGATCGGGTATGCCGTGCGGTATCGTGAAGAACAGTTGAAGACAGGCACTTCGGGGATTGTCTACGGCTATCTGCCACTTCCCGATCTTGGAAGTAGCCGGAACAACAACTCGGTCGATGTTGATTGCTACTTGAAGGAAGGTTGCGAAGCCTACAGCTTCTCCGGCAACGTGATCAACACCACAGTCATTGGTCGCTTCCCCTGGCGTACGCTTGGCACCGGACCGCTCAGGGACAGCCACGGCGAATGCCTCTGGTACGCGGTATCCGGCAGCCACCAGCGCAACAAGCCCACCCCCCTTCCGATGAACTGGGACACCCTGAGTCAGCTGGATGTCGTCGTCGCCGACGGCACGGCCGCCATGGTCAGCGCCATCGCCTCGGCACATGACCGCCCCATCGCCGTGATTTTTTCCCCTGGACCGACGCTCACCGGCCAGGATCGCAGTGCCTCGGTGACCGACAGCATCGCCGAGTGCGGCGGCAACTATGTCGTCAGCAACTATCTGGATCCCGCCGTTGCAACCGACCTTGCCGGAATCACCAATTACCTCGCCGGAACGACCAACAGCGCCAGCGGCGACACCTCCGCCGCCAACAAGTCCCTGTCGGCCAACGGCGTGGTCACCCGGCGCATCGATGCGAAGCTCTGGACGGGCAATTGCCCGCCCAACGATACGTCGCCATGCAGCATCGTCGCCAACGATACCGGCGCCGCCGTCACCAGCGAATTGCTGTTCAGGACCCTGCGCGGCTCAAGCTATTTCCGTACCGACGTCAATTCGATGCTCGACCGCATGACAACCTGCCTGCGCGACCAGTTTGCCGCTGGAGGCAACCTCACTCTGGACGCCAACAGCGCAAATCTTCAAGGGATAGCGGGCGACAAGGTAGCCGGTCGAATACCCGCCAACGACCCCTGCTACGGTGATGGAATTGAACCGAAAGGTTATTTCACTCACTACAAAGAACTTGTATTTGTCGCCAAGCCCAATTCCGGCGCATTCTCGGTGAACGGCCAAAGCTGTGCCGGCACTGCGCTGTTCGCCAGTCAGCGCGGAACCGGGCAGATGCGGATAACGACGGGTAGCGGTAATGAGGATAAGAACAGACCTAGCAACTACCTGGAAGGTGACAATTTCACCAGCTTCACAAACTCAGGTGCCAATACCTTTTCCGGCGCCGACAAGTTTGACCGCGTTTCTTTGATGCAATTGGCCTCTCAAGACATTGTTCGATGCATTCCGTCCGGAGCTGCGCTTGTACCGACCCCGTCACCAGGCCTCGCAGCGGCGGGACTAAGCCAGATCGCCAGCTATGCACCGGGCACAAGTACTTTAACGCTGGGGCGGGAAGTTGCAACAAGCTTGCCTGCGGGTTCCGCCTCTGACCTCTTTGGTTGCGCCTGGTCTCCCGAAACGCACGCCATGAATGGTGGACTCCGAAGTTACTTCTCGTTTCGCATCAACGACGCCGGATTCAGTTCTTCGCCTCTTGACGGATTTACATTCGCTATCGTCGATGGTGACAACAATGGTACCAACGCTTGTGGCGCCGCGCGCCAGCACCTTGGGTACTCGGGCAACAACCTTGACACCCCCTTCATCGTGGCCCCCAAGATCGCCATGGAAATTGACCTAAGGGTACAAGGCACCTTCAACCCTATCTCGTCCAACACCTTGAGCAACGGACGCAATGACCCAAGCTACGCGGGCGGGCATGTTGCCATCAACTACTGGGGCGGCGAGACGTCAATCCTCGCCACCGGAACCGCTACCGGCACCTTCCCACCTTGCACCGCTCCTCGTATTACCGTCGGGACGGAGTGCTACCTACCGCAAGAAGAAGACGACAACGTTCATGGCCAGCCCGCAAATGCCAGAGTCGGTTTTCCGCCTCCTCCCGCTAACCCTTCCGCACCCGCCACGGCTCCAGCGGTCCCGCCAGATACGCCTGCCGGCGTATATAAGCTCGATCCCAATCTGAGCAGCGTCCCAACCAACAAGGTCATTCATGTGCGCGTCGAGACAACTCGAACCGCAGCAACTTACGATCTACCGACGGTGCGCGTGGCAACGACAGTCAGCTTAAACCTGAACTCGCCAGGAACCACCGTCGACGGTGTCGCCCTGTCCGCTGGCGACCGGGTTCTGGTCAAAGACCAGACAACTCCGGCGGAAAACGGTATCTACGCCTGGAACGGTGCCACCATCCCCATGACTCGCTCCGCCGATGCAGATTCGACAACGGAACTCGCAGGCTCCATTATCGAGGTAGCCCAAGGCAGTCAAAACGCACGATCGATCTGGCGGCAAGCATCCACCAATCCGACTCTTGGCACCGATCCTATACGTTGGGCCAATGTGCGGGTCAAACTTGCACCCCAGTCGAATATCGATCTCACCAGCCCCGGCGCGACGCTGGACGGCATCATGATGACGGCCGGCGACCGCGTCCTCTTGAAGGCGCAGACACTAACAACCGATAACGGCATCTACCTCTGGAACGGAGCGACGAGCGCCATGACGAGGGCACCCGATGGCGATACAGCTGCGAAACTGACCGGCATCATCATTCAGATTCAACAGGGATCGGACGCCACTGCATGGTGGCGGTACGACGGTGCTTCGTGGAGTCGATTGTCGGTACGTGTCGCCGCGCAATCCGTGACCAATCTCGCCAGCCCAGGAGCCAGTATTGACGGCATCACTCTAGCGGCAGGCGACCGGGTTCTTGTCAAGGCACAGGCAAGTTCTTCCGAAAACGGCATCTACGTCTGGAACGGATCGGCGAGCGCCATGACGCGCGCGACGGACGCGGACACCGCAGCGGAACTCGCGGGCGCCCTCACCCATGTACTGACTGGAACCGACACCGGCCGCGCGTTTCGACAAACCGCCTTGGCAGCCACTGGAACATTGGATACCAATTCCGTGCAATGGACAGCGATTGACCCGTCGCCGAAATTTCTAATCGAAATCTGGATACTTCCTAGTAACACGGAGACCCCCCAAATCGTCGCAATGAAGAACACCACCCGCCCGATGAGTGTGCTCTACCCAACTTTCGTACCCCACCTGCGCGACGCCCCAACCATCAGTTATCCTTTCCGCAACGCGCGGCTTGGCTTTACCATAGGGCAGCGTACGTCTGTAACCGATCAGACTTTCTCGATCACCAATTTCTTCACCACATGGCTCGATTAATCGCCGTGCCGCCGGCGCCGACTTTTCATTAACCGCATGACAACCCCAAAGAAAATCGTCATCATCGCGGGTCCCAACGGTGCGGGCAAGACGACGTTCGCCCGCGAATTCCTGCCCAACGACGGAGGCTGCCCGGTTTTCGTCAATGCTGATCTGATCGCGGCTGGAATTTCACCTTTCCAGCCGGACTCTGCGGCTTTCCGTGCCGGGCGCTTGATGCTTCAAGAGATTGCACGCCATGCCGCACATGGCGTCAGCTTCGGCTTCGAAACCACCCTGTCCGGATTGAGCTATGCCCGGATGATTGGTGACTGGAGGGCGAATGGTTACACTGTAAAATTAATTTTCCTGTCACTGGGATCGGTC
>CAIZKA010000034.1 GCA_903933395.1 uncultured beta proteobacterium
CTGGTGGAGGAGCTTACCGAGAGCGGCATGAGCTACTACTACTTGAGGGCGCTGAAACTTGCCAAGGCAGGATTCGTGGTCGAACAGTCGGCACGTCTTGGCATGTCCGGCGCGGTAAAGCTGATTACTTCCGTTACCCGTAAATTCATTGTGCGCATGGATTCGGCTCAGTTGCTGGTCGTCTCTCGCCACATTCGCGAGCTTGCGGTCTAGCGCTGCCGCCACTCCATCAAGCGCCTTTCGGCCCCGCAGGCCACCCGGGCACCGCACCGTGATGTTATAAAGTAACTATTCGAGTTATACTTGTTACATCAATATTGTGATGTGACAAGTCATGGATTTTCTTGCCCTGTTTGTCAGCCTGCCGACGCGGCAATCGGCCGGTCGCATGCGCGTCTGGCGGGCACTGCGCGCCCTGGGGTGTGCAAGCTTGCGCGATGGCGTATTCCTGCTGCCCGATCTGCCTGAACACGCGGCTGCGCTGACGCAGATCGCCGAAGATGTTCGTGCGGGACAGGGCTCGGCGGATTTGTACCGCCTCGGCGGGCGCGACGAGCGGCAGCAGGGGGAGATCGTCGCCTTGTTCGACCGAAGTGCGGAGTACGCCAGTCTGATCGAATCAATGGCGGATGTCGGCGCAGGGGATGCCAAGGCTTTGCGCGGGCTGCGTCGGGACCTGGCCGCCCTTGTTGCCATCGACTATTTTCCGGGAGAAGCCAGGCGTCAGGCGGAAGCCGCGCTGGCCGTGCTTGAAGCGGCCGCCAGTGGCGAACCCTCCGCTACTTCAGGCTGGATTCGCCGTCTCGCCAGCGCCGACTTTTCGGGGCGAACCTGGGCGACGCGAAAGGATCTCTGGGTCGATCGCATGGCGTCGGCCTGGCTGATCCGCCGGTTCATCGACAGGAAGGCGAAGTTCCTCTGGCTCGACAATCCGAAGAAATGTCCGAAGGCGGCGCTCGGCTTCGATTTCGATGGCGCGACCTTCACCCATGTCGGTGGCCGCGTCACGTTCGAAGTGCTGGCGGCGAGCTTCGGCCTCGACAGCGATCCGGCGCTGGCGCGCATCGCAGCCATCATCCATTGCATCGACGTCGGCGGCGTGCCGGTGGCCGAGGCGGCAGGCATTGAGGCGGTGCTCGCTGGCGCACGCGCCGCGGCGCCCAACGACGACAAATTGTTGAGCGAGGCGAGTCGCGTCCTCGACAACCTCTACAAGGGTTATCAGCAGGAGCAGCCGCATGACTGAAACCACAATCACCGTACCGCCAACGCCGACTCTCGGCGAAGCCTTCAAGTACTGGCTCAAGCTCGGCTTCATCAGCTTCGGCGGTCCGGCCGGACAGATTTCGATGATGCATCAGGAACTGGTCGAGCGCCGGCGCTGGATCTCGGAACACCGCTACCTGCACGCGCTCAACTACTGCATGTTGCTGCCGGGCCCGGAGGCGATCCAGCTCGCGATCTACATCAGTTGGCTGATGCACGGCGTCAAGGGCGCCGTGATGGCCGGTGTGCTGTTCTTCCTGCCGGCTTTCGTGCTGCTTTCGGCGCTCGCCGGCATCTATCTTTCCTGGGGCGACGTGCCGGCGATACAGGGCATTTTCTACGCCATCAAGCCGGCGGTGGTCGCGGTAGTGCTGTTCGCCGCCTGGCGCATCGGCTCCAAGTCGATCAAGAACGAGGTGCTGCTCGGCATTGCCGCACTGGCCTTCATCGGCATCTTCTTCTTCGACATCGATTTTCCGTGGATCGTGCTGTTCGCCGCGATTCTGGGCGCAATGGGCGGTGCTGCGGGCGGCAAGCTCGCCGACAAGTTCAAGGCCGGCGGCGGCCACGGTGC
>CAIZKA010000035.1 GCA_903933395.1 uncultured beta proteobacterium
GAGCGCCAAAAAGGCGCAAGAGAGCACCGCGATGAAGATGAAGGGAAAGCGCCAGCCGAAATGATTGGCAAGATACAGCGACAGCGGCACCCCGGCCACGGTCGACAAGGAGAATGCCGACATGATGGTGCCGCTGGCCCGACCACGCCGCTCGAAGGGAATCAGGTCGCCGACCATGGTCTGCACCATCGAACCCAGCACGCCGCCGAACGCGCCCGCCGTGCACCGCGCCAGCAGGAGGGTCCCATAGGCGGGCGCGAGCCCGCACGCCAGCGTGGCCAACGCGAACAGCGTGAACATGGTCAGCAACATGCGTTTGCGCTCGAAACGATCGACAAACACCGCCGCCAGCACCCCGGTGAATGCGGCGCTAAACGTATAGGCGGACACCAGCAGACCGAACTCGTGAGTGCCCACCCCCAGTTCCCGCATCAGGATCGGGCCGAGAGGCATCATGATCATGAAGTCGAGAATGTGAGCGAACTGGATGCCGGCCAGCGTCACCAGCAGCATGCGCTCACGCGCGGGATCAAGCGGTTCCGGATGCGGCGGGGGATTCATGTCGAAGACCGGGCTGGCAAGTCAAGCGAAGGTCGTCAAAGTCGGTTACTGGTTCAGCCCCTTTATACCCGCACAACGCCCGTTCCGGGGCGGCCGGCACGCAACTGTCACTGCAAAAGGCTTCAAGAGCAAGGGATGGGGCCATCCTTCTTCGGCTGATCCGTAGCAACGTCGATGCCGGTAAAGTATTTTTGCAGCGGGCATGCGGTGCCGGTGTCGCACCCATGCTTGTGTCCGCACTCCTTCCTGGTCTGGTCCAGAACCACCATCTGCCCACAGACCAGGCAATGCTCCATCGGCGAATCGAACACAAGGCACCTCTGCTTCCCGACTGTCGACAAGGACGGGGAATACCGCCTTGCCGATTTGAGTATCCTTGAGCTTGCCATCCCGGTCAATGCACATCTCATCTTCAAGCCCTGGCGAAGCAAGGCCGGGGAAGCCCGAGTGATTCAAAAGTCGGCGCCGGTGATACGGTGATACTCTTTTCCCAATGAACGCCGGTACTCAAAAAACACTTCCCCCCGGCAACGGTCGCATTGCCGAACATGCCGGCTGACGAATCTATCATCGCCATCCATCCCGCCGCGCCGGGGAAGCCGGCGCTCGGCGCCCCCTGCAACGGCTGCGGTGTGTGTTGCATTGCCGAGCCCTGCCCGTTGAGCCGCCTGCTGCTCGGCCATCGTTCCGGGGCCTGCCCCGCATTGATCTGGGACGCTGCCGCGCTACGCTATGCGTGCGGCATGGTGGCGACGCCGGCGGCGCATCTGCGCTGGCTGCCACAGACCCTGCAAGCCCCATTTCGCCGACTGTCCCGCCGCTGGATCGCGGCGGGCAAGGGCTGCGATTTCGACGCCGCAGTCAGCGACGCGACGCCAGATTGAACATCGGAGGGTGCCCGCTTTGCACTTGTGGACGCGTTTGCTAAACGAAACGCTTTGTCACGGAAAAGATCACTCCGTGAACGTCAGAAGACCAGCATCACCCGCCGCGCCCCCAACACAATCAGCACGACCGCCGCGCTCCACAACAGCCAGCGAGCCATCCACGCACGTCCGGTGCGCAGCTCGCGCCCCATCCGTCCGGCCAACGGTACCAGTACCAGAATGGGCGTCATTGCCGCGCCCAGGCCGAAGGCCAGACCGTAGGCCGCGCCCTGCGCCGCGCTGCCGGCATTGGCCGCCAGCGCCAGCAGCGAGGCCAGCGGCATGCAGGGCGTCAGCGACAGCGCGGCACCGAGAAACAGTGGCGGCAGGCTGTCGGCCTTGCGCCGATGCACATGCACCGGCGCCGGAAAAGTCGGCGCTGGCGACACGGCGCCGCAGGCTTTGGCGGGCGGTCTGGCGATCAACCACAGCCCGGCGAGGATGCTGGCGCCGCCGATCACGGCATTGCCCCAGGTGCCGCCCAGCGCCTTGGCAAGCCCCAAGCCCGCCGCGCCGGCAAGCGCCGCCAGCACGGTGTAGGTGAAGACGCGCCCGCCGAGGAACACGCCGGTGTGCAGCAAGGCTTCGCGCTGTCCGCTGGCGCGCCCCAGCGCCCAGGTGCCCATGAAGGGCAGGCAGGTGACGGTGCAGGCCGTCAGGCCCATCGAAACGCCGAGCAGCCAGACGGTGGCCAGCGTCACCTTGCCTGCGGCGAGTTCCTCAAGCATCGGCTGCGCCCGCGGCGGGTTTGGCGGCGTTCCTGACGAACTTCAGGGGCTTCACCGTGCCATCCGGCAATTCGCCCTTCACCTTGGTCTTGTAATACTCGCGACTGGAGGAGAACAACGCGAGCGGGCCCCACTTCAGCTCGATGACTTTGTCCTGCGGGCAGTATTCGACGCAGCGGCCGCACAGCGTGCAGTCCTCGTTATAGGCCTTGCGCCCTTCCTCCTTCGATATTTCCGGAATGTCCATCGGGCACGCATCGGTGCAAATGTGGCAACTGCCGCAGTTCGCACGCGTTGGTTTGGCCAGGCGCATCGGCGACAGCCGCTGGAAAACCGAGTTGAACGCCAGCAGGGGGCAGATGCGGCAGAAGGGCAGGCGCAGCGCCAGGCCGCCCACCAGCATGAAGCCGATCAGCGTATTGGCGACGGCGCCGAGGCCGAACTTCCAGCCATCACCCAGGCGCAGCGCCAGCTCCTCGGTATTGCCGGTGAGCAGCGTGGTGGCGACGCGCGACGGGCAGATGTCGCAGTAGGGGTTGCCCAGGGAATGCGGCGTCACTCCCAGTCCGGTCAGCAGGGGCAGCAGGAATACCAGCCCCAGCAGCAGTATCCACTTGATCGGCCGCACGCGCTTCACTTCCCCGAGATCGCCTTTCTCGAAGCGGCGCACGCCGATGTTGAAGCGCCGCCCGATCTTGCCGATCCATTCCTGAAGCGTGCCCAGCGGGCAGACCCAGCCGCAGAAGGCCTTGCCGATGACGAAGAAGAAGGCAAAGAAGGTCAGGAATACCATCAGCAGCGGCAAGATCATCTGGACGGTCAGTTCCTGCGCGCGAACCATTGCTTCGCCGATGCGGTGATGCACCTGGTGCTGGGTCGGCACCAGAATGCAATAGCTGCCATTCATCTGGTCGTAGGCGCAAGACAGGGCCGGCAGGGCGCCGGTTATCTTGTCGGCGGCGTAGTGGCCGACGATGACGCTGCCATAGACCGTGATGAACAACATGAGCGCCTGAACCAGAAAGCGGAAGCGCGACAGGGTTGGGAAAAGTGTCTTAAGCATTGTCCTTGCCTCCTTCGTTCTGTTGCCGCCGCCTCAGCAGCGGGGTGGCCGCCACCATGCCGAGGATGCCGAAGGCGGCGCCCCAGGCCAGGCTGCGGCTGCGCTCGGGGTCCTGGGAATAGGTGTAGTTGAATGCAGTCAGGTAGCGTTTGCCACCATCTTCTTTCTCCGTGGCAAGCACGAAACGCGAACGGCTGCGCGCGTCGTTGCCCTCGCCATCCGCATTCGCCGCCGGCTTGAAGTCGCGCGGAAAGACCACTGTCGCATGGCCGGAGGCGTCGGTTACGACGGTCGACCGGCTGCCGAGTTCCGTTTCCATGATGACGGCCTGGCTCACCAGTGCTTGCCCGTTGAAGCGCACCAGGAAGCGCCATTTCTCGGCTTCGCGGTAGCTGCGGTGTTCGCGTGGCAGCGGGGCGGGCACGATTTCCAGTTCGTGCTTCGCTGTTTGCAGCATGTCCTTCGGCGAGTCACCGGGATTGCCGAAGTACCAGGCGGTCGAGGCGACCCGCACGGCATCGGCGCTTTCCTCGCGCGCCACGACCCAGTGGTAGTTGCCGATTTTCGACGTGACCGCTTCGATCTTCGCGCCATCGGGGCCGACCGGATACTCGGTCTTGAGGCGTTCGGCGGGGCCCTCGGAGGCATACACGGTGATGTTCGCGGCCGCAAGGCCGCGCAGGGTCAGCTTTGCGCTGGAGCGGTCTCCTCGTTCGGCCTTGCCTGTCAGCAATGGCTGCTTGGTCCACTCACGTCCCGCCGGACGGCCGGCGGGACGCCCGGCCGGTGTGCCAGCAGTCCCGGCGGCGGGCGCAGGGCCATGGTCGTGCTGGGCCATGGCCGGAGTCGCGAGGCCGACAGTCGTTAGCGACAGTAGCAAGAACAGGGTTTTCATTTTTTCTCCATCGAAAAGTATTTCTGACGTAGACCGTGCTTGAGGCAAACGCACATCACCACTTGCCCTCCAGCGACAGCAGCACTGTGCGGGCGCCCTGATCGCGCGAGGCCAGCGACCAGGACGCGGCCGGGGCAAAGGCGTCCTGCTGGCGTCGCGAATCGGCGCGAAGCAGGTTCTGCAGGGACAGGCGCAGGTTCAGCGTGGCACTCAGCTTCTGCAGGGCATAGGCGTCAACCAGGGTGCGCCGTCGCGTCTCGTAAATCTGCTCGCCCGGAATCTCGCCGAGGACGCGACTGGTATGCTGCATCGATACGCCGAAGCTGCGCTCGCCCAACGTCTGGTCGTAGCCGGCGCTCAGGACGTAGCGCGGCGTTTCTCGTGCCGCACGGCTGATGCCGAGGCGCTGGTCCTGCACCCGGCTGCGCGGCAGAGTGAGGTGGGCGCGCAGGGTGGCGCCGCGCCAGCCAAGGTTGTCGGTGCGCAGCTTGCCATCCAGTTCCAGACCCCAGTGCCGCGCCGAGCCCTCGTTGTAGGGGCGGTCCACCCAGCGCGCGCCCTCCAGTTGTACGCGGCGCTCGGTGAAATTCTCGGTCTGGCGCAGATAGGCATTGGCGCCGAAGACGCCCGCTTCGTTTGGCAGATAGCGTTCCAGCACGGCCTCGAAATTCACGCTGCGTTCGGGCTGCAGATTCGGATTGCCGCGCCGATCCGGCTCGATCGGGGTATTGGCGTTGACGCTGAATACAGGCTGATTGGTCAGTTCGCTCAGTTGTGGCGGTTTGATGCCGGCGCCGAGCGAACTGCGCAGCACCCAGCGCTGTGCCGGCTCCCATTTCACGGCAATCGATGGCAGCAGGCGTTGGTAGCTCTGCCCGAGGCCGTCGATTTCATGGCGGATGAATTCGCCGCGCAGGCCCGGCGTGACGGTGATCGATTTGGCTGGAGTCCATTCGTCCTGCAGCCAAAGGCTCCAGTTTCTGTCCCAGCCGGAATGGCTTTCACTGACGCCGAGGCCGCTGTTGGACTGGCTTTCGTCACGCCGATGGCCGGACTCCTCGATCCCGGCCGCGAGAACATGCGGGCCACTGCTCCAGTCGATGCGGAAGGCGCCGCCCAGGTCGCGTTCCTTGCGCCGCATCTGTTCGTTTGAATGTGTGGCGACGCCAGCGGCGGTGAGGTTGCTGCGTAGCGTGTCGGCGTGGCGTTCGCCGTCGGAAAAGGCGAGCCGCCCCGAGTACTTGACGCCCTGACGCAGCATTTCACCATCGGCGCGCAGGCGGTTGAAGGCATTGCGGCTGCGTTCGTTGTCGCGGCGCGTCGCGCTGTTGGCCGGCGTGGCGAGATCGCTGCGCTCGAAGTCGGCGTCGCCGCGGCCGAAGGAACGGAAGAACACCGGGTTGAGCGTCACGCTGTCGCTACCCGACTTCCACGTCAGGCGCGGCGAAACCACGAACTCCTCGGTCCGGCGATCGCCGCGCTCGCGGTCTTCCTGTGCAATGCCGGTGCTGTCGCGGCGGCTCGCGTCTCGCCCGGTGGGCGTGTCATGGTGATTCAGCGTCACCGGCAGCAGCCAGGAGAATGTCTTGTCGCCACCGCCCTTGGTGTAGGAGGTCTGCACCAGCGGCCTGCCGTTGCGGAAGCCCACCGCGGCCTTGAAGGCTGTGGACTCGCGCGACAGGGGTTTGTTGAGCACCAGGTTCACGCTCACCGGGGCGTTTCCGCCGACTTCCGCCGATGAGCCGCGAATGATCTCCACCCGCAGCAGTTCGGTCGATGGCAGCCGGCCGACGATGCCCTGGGCTACACGGGAATTGGCATGCACGCGCTCGCCGTCGACCAGTATCTGCACCGAATCGCGCACCATGCCGCGCGAGCGCAAGGCCATCGAACCATCGCCGCCCGGCGTGCCGGCATCGACGCCAGGCAGCTTGCCCATCACGTCGCTGATGGTCAGCGCGCCCATGGCCTCGATGTCCTGGCGGTTGATGATGACTTTCTGCGTTGCGGCCTGGCGGCGTTCCGAAATGTCGTCTTCGGCAACCGAGGTCACCGTCACTTCCTTGAGCGTCTTCTCGTCGGCTGCGTTTGCGGCGCCGGCCGCCAGCAGGCAGCAGCACAGGGGCGGCGCCAGCCTTGCAAAACGCGTTCGCATGTCGCGCATCAGAACTGGTAGGAAACGCCGGCGCGCAGGGTCAGCGGCGCGTAGCTGCCGGCGTTGCCCTGGCCGGCTTGTGACGCCTGGACGTTGGCAACCCCGCCGAGGGTGCTCAGCTGTACGCGTGTGGCATAGACACGGTTGGTCAGGTTGATGGCGTGGAGCCAGAAGGACCAGTCCTTTTGACGAAAGCTGGCGCGCAGGCTGAACAAGTCGGGGCGCGTGTAGGTTCCCGCATTGTTGGTGTTGTCCACGAAATAGTCGGAAATGTGATCGCCTTCAAGTTCCACCAGCCAGCCGGGTGCCGGCTTGACGCCGACGCGCAAGTTGAGCTTGTGCTTCGGCGCCGCCTGGTAGGTCTTGCCGCTGTAATCGAAGGTGGTGGTCTTGTAGTCGGTAAACCAGACTCGCGAGTTGGTGTAGGTCGCGCCGAGGTCGAGCCAGGAAGTGGCTGCCCAGGAGAGCATGGACTCCAGGCCCCTTGTCGCGAGTTGGCCGGCGGCCTCGTTGAGGGTGCAAGTCGCGCCCAGATTCAAGGCCACCTGTTCCGCAGCAGTACAGGTGCGGGTGGTGTTGAAACCGTTGGAACGGGCGTCAAACAAGGTCACGTCGTAGTGCAGGCCGAGTTCCTGAAAACGGCCGCGAAAGCCGATCTCCTTGGTCACGCCGCGCTCCGGGGCCAGAGTCGCGCCGATGACGTTGGCGGCCGTCCCTTTCGCCGCCGAATCGAGCAAGCTGCCGGTGGACTGCGGGTTGAAGGTTTCGCCCCAATTGGCCCATATCAAATGACTCTTGTTGAGCTCGTAAGTCGCGCCCAGGCGCAGAACATCTCCCTTGCGCGTCATCGTTACATCCTTGTTGGCGGCGGTGCGGTCATCGACGTTGTAATTGATCTTGGCAAAGCGCTCGCCGAGATGAAGGCGAAGGCTGTCCAGCGGCGAGAACTCGAAATGCACGAAGGGCGTGGTTTCCTTCGTCTTGGTCAGGTTGCCTTGACCGGTGGTGGTCATCGCGGCTTTCGCCCACTGACCTGCTTGCGCCTGCAAGGCAGTAAAAGAGTTGCCGAACGTGGTCGAATCCGTGGAGATGTCGATCGACTCGGTGCCGACATAGGCGGTAGCCTTGGCGAAATCGAACTCCTGCCGGTACATGGCGAGCGTGGTTTCGGTGGTTGCCTTCGAGAGTTTCACCGTATTGGTAACGGTGGCGAGCACATTGACCACGTTGCAGATTACGGTGACGTTGTCGCAAATCACGCTATTGGCGCCGCCGGAGCCGCCGTTGCCGTTGTTGATGCCGTCATTGGCAATGCGCGTGCGCGCCAAGGTCAGTTCGCCGCGATCGCCGATCAATTGCTGCAGGCGCAGCGACGTGGTCTTGTACTCGTCGATGTACTGGCCGTAGGTCCCGGGAACAACCTGCTGCCAGTCTTTGTCAAGATAGACGCTGCGCAAGTTGGTGCCGTTCTGGGCGACGTTCTTGAGCTTGGCCGCTTCTGCCGCATTCAAGGGTATTGGTCCGGCCCAGCGGTAATCGTAGTTGACTTCACTGTAGCCCAGCGTCAGCTTCGTCGAATCGGTAGGGCGGATCAGGGTGCGCAGCGTGAGCCCTTTCTTGTGCTCGGCGGCAGCGTCCTGGGCGGCAGGCGCAGTGCTCTTGCGCCAGCCGTCGTTGTCCAGATCGCTGGCGATGAAAATGAAGCCGACGCGGCCATCAGCGAAGGAGGCGCCGACGTTGCCCTTGGTGCGCAGAAAGCCCCAGCTACCGGCCTCCTGCGACAGATTGGCCTTGAAATCCTTTGGCGGTTGGCGCGTGAATACGCTGATGGTGCCGCCAAACGCGCCACTGCTGTAAAGGGCGGAGGCCGGGCCGGTAATGACTTCGATGCGTTCGATATCGGCGCCGTCGACTTCGTCGAAGATCGACGTATTTGTCGTCGTTGCGCGCATGCCGTCGATGCGGTTTTCGGTATACAGCTTGCCGCCATCCGGAACGCGCATGTTGCGGATCATGCTGATGCCGGGTACGCGTTTGCCGAGTTCGAGGAGGTTGTTCACCAGCTGTAGATGTTCGACCTGCTCCTGGCTGACCACGGCACCGGAAATCGGGGTGAATTCCGTTACTTTGCCCAGTTCCGTGCGTTGCTGAATAGGTTTGTCGGATTCGGCAGAGACCTTCATCTCCTTGAGTTGGGTCTCCTTCTCTTGCGCAAGGGGGGCGTTCGTGCCAAGGACGCCGAGCATGGCGGCGGCAGCGATGCGCAGCGGCCCGTGGAAACAGCGTTGAGAAGCGAGTGAAGAACTGCGGACCATGATGCGTGACTCCCTTTTTCTTTGAATGGATTTCCGGATGGCGCGAACGGGCCTATCCCTTGGGTTCGGTGACGAAGGCGATGCGGCTGATGCCGGCCTTCTGCGCGGCTGCCAGAATGTCGGCCACCTTCTCGTAGCGCGTGCCGCGATCGGCGCGCAGGTGCAGTTCGGGATTTCGGCTCGCCGTGGCGGCGAAATGGGCCTCCAGATCGGCACGATGGGCCGGTGCGCCGTCGAGGATGTAGCGACCCTCGGTGTCGAGGGCAAGCTGGATCACCACGGGCTTGTCCTCGACCTTCTGCGAACTCACTTGCGGCAGGTCGATGGGCACGGCCTGATGCAACACCGGGATGGTGATGATGAAAATGACCAGCAGCACCAGCATCACGTCCACCAGGGGCGTGGTGTTGATCTCGGCCATGGGCTGCGTGACGCCACCCTCGCTGAAGGAGCCGAAAGACATGGCGGCCTCAGGCGGCCTGCCGCGCCGGGGCAGCGGAGGCGGAGGCAACGGCCGGCTTGCCTTTGGCCGCGGCGCGGCGGGCACCGGTCGCAAAGAAGGCGTGCAGGTCGTGGGCGAAGCCGTCGAGCTGCGCCATCACCAGGCGGTTGGCGCGGGTCAGCGCGTTGTAGGCGAGCACGGCGGGTATGGCGACGAACAGGCCCGCCGCCGTCATGATCAGCGCTTCGCCGACGGGGCCGGCCACCTTGTCGAGCACCACGCTGGTGGATCCGGAAAGCGCTACCAGTGCGTGATAGATGCCCCATACCGTACCGAAGAGACCAATGAAGGGCGCCGTGGATCCGACCGACGCGAGGAAGGTGAGCCCGCCTTCCAGATTGGCCTGGGCGGAGAGCATCTGGTTGCGCAGGGCCCGCGTGACGGATTCGGAGAGACTGACGCCCGCGCCGAGGCAGGCCGACGATTTGTAGTTTTCGGCTGCCTGCGCGCCGACGTGGGCCAGACCCGAGAAGAGGCCTGTGCGGTCGGCCGCTTCGATGGCGGCCATCGCCTCCGGCAAGGCGCGGGCTTGCCAGAATGCCTGCGGCGCACGTTCGATGGCAAGGTTGACGCGCATCTGGCGCACAAAGCGACCGACGATCAGCGCCCAGCTGCCGATGGACAGGAAAAGCAGAAGGAGGGCGGTGGCATGGGTCACCATATCGCCCTGTTGCCAGAAGTGAAGCAGACCGAGTTGCGTTTGCATTGTGAATTAGCTTTCCAGTTGAAAGGTGATGGGAACCTGCACCCAGGCCGCGATCGCCTGCTCGCCGCGCTTGGCCGGAACGAAGCGCCAGCGGCTGACGGTCTCTTCGGCGGCCTGGTCGAGGCGCGCAAAGCTGCTACTGAGCTTGATCTCGACTTTTTCGGCAAGGCCGGCGGCGCTGACATAGACCCGTAGCAACACCTTGCCCTGCTCGCCGAGGCGGCGCGAGGCATGCGGATAGACCGGCTTCGGGTTGTGCAGGTAGTCGGCGTCGAAGCGCGCTACGGTGATCGCCACCGGTGCCGGCGTTGGTGCGACGCTGATCGGTGCGGCAACGGGTGCCGGCGGCTGGGGCGGCACGCTGAACGCTGCCGGAGCATCGCTGACCGTATTGGAGGTCAGCAACTGCTGGGGCGGTGGCGGCAGGCTCCTTTTCGGCTTAGGCGCTTCATGCGGCTTGGCCTGCTTCGGCAACTCTGGCTGAATTTCGACCAGACGCACAGCCATGGGCCGTAGCGCCTTTTTCAGTTCTTCGGTTGGTACCACCGTCGCAACGAGAGCGACAAGCGCCACATGCGCCGCCACCGCTCCGGTAAATGAGAAGAGATGCTGTTCGGGTTGCCCGGAGTCGGGCAGGCGCGGAAAGAGGATTCCCATGGAGCCGCGATTGTCCTTAATTGAGAGGTGTCAAAACCATGGTGCGGCGATATGCCGCACAGGTTTTCCGCACTGGCCATCGCGGCTGTCAAACGTTGTCGCTAACTGGAAGGCAATGGGGTGGCGATGGCCCCCTGGCAGAGGCGACGGAAAGCAAGACATGTGATTCTCCTGACGTGAAGCGGAACCCGGGCGCATGCACCGGACCGAATACAAACGACGTTCAGGAGATGGCAGGCGGTGCGCGCGGCTGAACCGTGGCGCGAATGAAGCGGGGAGGTGGTATTGCTGCGGAGGGTGGAAGAACTCCGGCGCGCGAGTCAGCCGTCGGCAAAAAATCCAGCGTCGCCGCCGGCAGCGCGAACTGACCGGCGTGTGTCAGACAGAAGGGGCAATGCTTGAGCCCCATGCCTTCGTGCTGCCCGGAACCGGATGCCGGGGCAACATCGTGAGCGATTTGCGGCCCGCCCACCGAGCAAATGTCAGTCCATGGCATCGCCTGTTGCTGCGGCGACGACAAGGCGCGCGCCACGCTCGGCGCAAGCGCCGCCAGCAGGATCGCAAAAATCGCGATCCAGGCGGCGAGGCGGCCGGGGCGGCGGGCGGGGTTCATCGCAAATGCTGCGGAAAAATCAGTGCTTGTGTTCGACCGGTGCCTTGCTTGCCGTGGCCAGAGGCTTGACCGGAGCCTTGACCTCGATCGTGGTGCGCTTCTTGTCCTTGCCTTCGACCACCAGCGTCACCGGCACGGTATCGCCTTCCTTCATCTGCTGCTTCAGATCCATCAGCATGACGTGGTAGCCGCCTGGCTTCAGTTCGACGGCCTTGCCTGCGGGGAGCTCGAGGCCATTGGTCAGGGCGCGCATTTTCATGACGTCCTTTTCCATGGTCATTTCGTGAACCTCGACCACGCCGGCGACCGGCGACTTGGCTTCGACCAGGCGTGCGTCCTGGGCCGAGGTAATCTGCATGAAGGCGCCGGTGGCCTTTTGCTGCGACACCGTGGCGCGCACCCAGGGGTCCTTGACGGTGACCTGAGCCTGCGCGGGAAGAACGAATGCGGCGGAAACGAGTGCGGACAATACGGCTACGCGGAAAGTGCGATTCATGTGAACTCCTGACGATGGATGTTTCCCGCGACGATGCGGGAAGGTGATTCGACCCGGACGTACCGTGGCGGCACGTTCAGGACGGGATGAACTCCGGGGGGTTCAGGCGCGCGCGGGAGGGCCGCGCGGGGGATGCGCAGTGCGGACGGCAAGCGTCGGCGGCGCAGAGTTGGGTGAGTCGTTCCCGGGAATGAAAGTCGGCGCTGGCGATACGGCGATCCCGATGCCGGCGATCAGCAAGGGCGCGCCGGCAGCGCACAACTTGCAGCAATCGTGAGCATCCGTTGCCGGTTGCGAACCTGCGCCGGGAAGCTGAGCTGCAGCGGCCTTGACCACGCCGTGACTGGTACACACTTCGGCGGCAAACTTTTCGCCAGTGCCCGCGCTCGCGCCCGGCCGCAGCAAACCCGTGCCGCCGAGCGCCTGCAGGGCCACGGCCAGCAAGCCAAGGGCCAGCAGCCAGGCAGAGCGATGGCGCAGCGACAGTGGATAAGCGATTTGGGGCATGGGCCGCGTATACTAAGCGACGTTGTGCTCACGTAGTATTGACCTAACTCAAGTTCCGAAGATCATGATTGCCGGTACCCTATTTATCGTTGCGGCGCCTTCCGGCGCCGGCAAGACCACGCTGGTCGGACGCCTGCTGAAGGATGATCCGCAGGTGATGCATTCGATTTCCTTCACCACCCGCGCCCCGCGCGGGGGCGAACAAAACGGTCGCGAATACAACTTCATCGACGTGCCGCGCTTTCTCGACATGCGCGAACGCGGCGAATTCGCCGAATGGGCTGAAGTGCACGACAACTTCTACGGCACCTCGCGCGTCTGGCTCGAGCAGCGCATGCAGGAGGGCTGCGACATGCTGCTGGAAATCGACTGGCAGGGCGCGCAGCAGATGCGCCGCCAGTTTCCCGAGGCGGTGAGCATTTTTGTCCTGCCGCCCTCGATCGCCGAACTGGAGCGCCGGCTGCGCGGGCGCGGTTCGGACAGTGACGATGTCATCGCGCGCCGGGTCGCCGGCGCCTACGGCGAAATGCGTCACGTAGGTGAGTTCGATTTTGTTATAATCAACAATGACTTGGATGTGGCGCTCGGCGAGCTCAAAGCCGCCGTGCGTGCTTCGCGTCTGCGTTTTTCGCGTCAGCGCGCCC
>CAIZKA010000036.1 GCA_903933395.1 uncultured beta proteobacterium
ATCGCCATCTACAACGGCGAGCGTCCGCATCTGTCGCTACAATTGAAAACGCCCGATGAGGTTCATCGGGCGTCTTTAGCTACTTCCGGACTGAATCGGAGGACCGTCAATCAGGTGTCAACCTAATTCAGGACGGGTCACCGACGCCTTGTTGGCGCGCTTGCGTTCGATTTCCGTGAGGAAGCGCTTGCGCAGGCGGATCGACTTCGGTGTGATCTCGACCAATTCGTCGTCGGCGATGAATTCGACGGCGGATTCAAGCGTCATCAGGATCGGTGGCACCAGGCGCACGGCTTCGTCGGTGCCCGAGGAGCGCACGTTGGTGAGCTGCTTGCCCTTGATCGGATTCACCACCAGGTCGTTGTCGCGGCTGTGGATGCCGATGATGATGCCTTCGTAGAGCGGGTCGCCGTGGCTGACGAACATGCGGCCGCGGTCCTGCAGCTTCCACAGTGCGTAGGCGACGGCGGCGCCGTCATCCTGCGAAATCAGCACGCCGTTGCGGCGTTCGGCCATGACGCCGGCCATCGGGCCGTAGTCGTCGAAAATGTGGCTGGCCATGCCGGTGCCGCGGGTCGCGGTAAGGAACTCTCCCTGGAAGCCGATCAGGCCCCGCGCAGGAATGCGGTATTCGAGCCGCACGCGGCCCTTGCTGTCGGATTCCATGTTGAGCAGTTCGCCGCGGCGGCGACCGAGCTCTTCCATCACGGCGCCCTGATTGTCGTTTTCGATGTCGACGGTGAGCAGTTCATATGGCTCGCACTTCTCGCCGTTGATTTCCTTGAACAGCACGCGCGGGCGCGACACGGCCAGTTCATAGCCTTCGCGGCGCATGGTCTCGAGCAGGATGGTCAGGTGCAGTTCGCCGCGGCCGGAAACGAGGAATACGTCGGCATCCGCAGTTTCCTCGACGCGCAGGGCGACGTTGGACAAGAGCTCCTTTTGCAGGCGCTCGCGGATCTGGCGGCTGGTGACGTATTTGCCTTCCTTGCCGGCCAGCGGCGAGGTATTGACCTGGAAATTCATGGTCAGCGTCGGTTCATCCACCACCAGCGGGGCCATGCCGTTCGGCGCCGCCGGGTCGCAGACGGTGACGCCGATGCCGACCTGTTCGATGCCGGTGACCAGCACGATGTCGCCGGCTTCCGCCTCGCTCGCCTGTTCGCGCTCGAGACCGGTAAACATCATGATCTGGGCGATTTTCGACTTGCCCCTGTTTTCGTCGCCGTACATCACGGTGACTTCCTGGCCGGCCTTCATGCGGCCCTGCTTGATGCGGCCGATGCCGATGCGGCCGACATAGCTGTTGTAGTCGATGGAGCAGATCTGCAGTTGCAGAGGCTGGTCCACATCGACGTCGGGCTGCGGCGTGTGCTTGATGATGGCTTCGTAGAGCGGGCGCATGTCGGTGCCGGGCTTGGTCGCGTCGAGCATGGCGAAGCCGTTAAGGGCGGAAGCGAAGACCACCGGGAAGTCGAGCTGTTCCTCGGTCGCGCCGAGTTTGTCGAAGAGGTCGAAGGTATGGCTGATGACCCAGTCGGGGCGGGCGCCGGGACGGTCGATCTTGTTCACCACGACGATGGGCTTGAGGCCCAGGGCCAAGGCCTTCCGCGTGACGAAGCGGGTTTGCGGCATCGGGCCTTCCACGGCATCGACCAGCAGCAGCACGCCATCGACCATCGACAGTACGCGTTCCACCTCGCCGCCGAAGTCGGCGTGTCCGGGGGTGTCGACGATATTGATGTGGGTGCCTTCGAAATCGATGGCACAGTTTTTCGACAGAATGGTGATCCCGCGCTCTCTTTCGAGATCGTTGGAATCCATGACCCTCTCGGTAACGGCCTGATGGGCGGCGAAGGTGCCGGACTGACGCAGCAACTGGTCGACGAGGGTAGTTTTGCCGTGGTCAACGTGGGCAATAATGGCGATGTTTCTGAGGGCGCGGGACATAGGGATTTTTTGGCGTTGTAGCAATGCTGGGGAACCCGCTATTATATCACCCGGTGATCGCTTTTCCGATTGAATTTTCAGGGAATTTTTATGCTCGGCATCATAGGCGGCAGCGGTTTGACCCAGTTGGCGAACCTCGACGTTTCCCACCGCGAGGTCGTGCGCACGCCCTACGGCGAGCCGTCCGGCCCGCTGATCTTCGGCCGCCTCGCCGGCCGGGACGTGGTTTTTCTTGCCCGTCACGGTTATGGCCATACCATTCCGCCGCACCTGGTCAACTACCGCGCCAACATCCATGCCCTTGAAGCATCGGGCGTGACACAGGTCATCTCGGTGGCGTCGGTGGGGGGGATTCGCGACGATCTCGGGCCGGGGACGCTGGTGGCGCCGCACCAGATCATCGACTACACATGGGGGCGCGAGATGACTTTCCAGTCCGGCGGCGACGGCCCCGTGATCCATGTTGATTTCACCGAGCCCTATGACGCATCCGTGCGCAGGCTGATGCTCGACGTCGCGCAACGTAGTGGTGAAGAGGTATTTGACGGCGCAGTGTATGCGACCACGCAAGGCCCCCGGTTGGAAACGGCGGCGGAAATCGACCGCATGCAGCGTGACGGCGCCGATATCGTCGGCATGACGGGCATGCCCGAAGCGGGGCTCGCCCGCGAACTGGAACTTCCCTACGCGGCGCTGTGCGTGGTTTCCAACTGGGCGGCGGGACGGGGCGATTCGGCCCACGGCATCAAGTTTGACAGCCTTGAAGCGGTATTGCATCTGGCCATGACCCGGGTGCGTCGCATCATCGAAGGTGTTTGCGCGGAGTGATTAACGTGAAACAACTCATTCGGAGCGATAGGTGATAGCCGAGCAAAGCGAGCTGACCGGAAGCCTCCCCGCGAGGGGGCGAGGCGGGGTTTCGCACCGCATGCGGTGCGCCGCCGCAGCCGGCTGGCTGTGCAAAGCCAGCCGTGGGCCGCGAAGCGGATGGGAGGGGCGGGCCATTAATTTGTCGTTCGCGTGTTTCATCCTCGGCGGTTGCCTCTCGCCGCCATGAGCGTCAGAGAAGTCCTGCGCATGGGCGATCCTCGCCTGCTGCGGGTGGCGCAGCCGGTGACGGATTTCGGCACACCGCAACTTGCTGAACTGTTGCAGGACATGCGCGACACCATGGCGCACCTGGACGGCGCCGGGCTTGCCGCGCCGCAGATCGGCGTCGACCTGCGCGTGGTGATCTTCGGCAGCCAATCGAATCCGCGCTACCCGGATGCACCGCCGGTGCCGGAGACGGTGCTGATCAATCCGGTGCTGACACCCTTCGGCGACGAAGAAGAGGAGGGCTGGGAAGGTTGCCTCTCGGTGCCCGGCATGCGCGGCTGGGTGCCGCGCTGGAAGCGGCTCTACTACGAGGGCCATGACGAAAGCGGGCGGCGTTTCGAACGCCGCGTGGAAGGCTTCCATGCGCGCGTGGTGCAGCACGAATGCGACCACCTCGACGGCATTCTCTACCCGATGCG
>CAIZKA010000037.1 GCA_903933395.1 uncultured beta proteobacterium
GGGAATGTCGAGCACGCTGGCCAGCGCCAGCAGGAACTCGGCGGCGCGGCCGCCGCGGCCGTCGCCGCGCACCGTCACCGTGGTCTCGCCGCCGGAGAGGATCACGCAGGGGGGCCGCGCCGGCTCGCCGTGGTGGAACGCTTGCCGTGCGATGGCGGCGTGCATGTAGGCGATGTCGCGCGATTCGCCCTCGATGCTGTCGCCCAGCACCAGAGGCGTAACGCCGTGACTGCGGGCGAAGGTCGCTGCCGCTTGCAGTGCCTGCTGGGCGGTGGCGATGACGTGGGTTGCGCAATTGGCCAGGCGCGGGTCGCCGGGTTTCGGGGTCTCGCAGTCGGCCGACGCCAGGCGCGCACGCACCTGCGGCGGCGCGTCGATCTTGTATTTGGCGAGGATGGTCAGCGCCTGCTCGCGCGTGGTCGGGTCGGCGACGGTCGGGCCGGAGGCGATGACCGAAGCGTCGTCGCCGGGGATGTCGGAGATGCCCAACGTGACGACGCGCGCGGGCGTGCAGGCGAGAGCCAGGCGGCCGCCCTTGATCGCCGAGAGGTGCTTGCGCACGCAGTTCATCTCGTGGATGTTGGCGCCGCTTTTCAGCAGCGCGCGGTTCATGGCTTGCTTGTCGGCAAGCGTGAGGCCGGGGGCGGGTAGCGCGAGGAGTGCCGAGCCGCCGCCCGAGATCAGGCAGAGCACCAGATCATCGGCCGAGAGGCCCGCGACTTGCGCAAACATTTCCGCCGCCGCTTTTTCGCCGGCGGCGTCGGGCACCGGGTGCGCCGCTTCGACGACGCGGATGCGAGAGGTAGGCGCGCCGTGGCCGTAGCGGGTGACGACCATGCCGGACAGTGGTGCGCCGGCCGGCCAGTGCGCTTCGACCGCCGCCGCCATCGCCGCCGCCGCCTTGCCGGCTCCGATGACCACCGTCCTGCCCTTTGGAGGCGGGGGCAAGTGAGGCGGCACACAAAGCGCCGGGCTCACGGAAGCCACGGCGACGTCGAAAAGGCCGCGCAGAAAGGCCTGCGGGTCTGCTACCGAAGCGCTCATCGCGGTTTCCGCGGTTCCGGCCTATTCGGCCTTGGCGACGTCGTGATTGGCCATCATTTCCAGGGCGCGCACCATCGCCGAATGATCCCAGCCTGCGCCGCCGTGGGCGGCGCAGGAATTGAACAGTTCCTGCGCGATAGCGGTATTGGGCAGGGAAATCCCCATGGCGCGGGCGCCGGACAGGGCCAGGTTGAGGTCTTTCTGGTGAAGTTCGATGCGAAAGCCCGGGTTGAAGGTGCGCTTGACCATGCGCTCACCATGCACCTCGAGAATGCGCGAATTGGCGAAGCCACCCATCAGCGCCTGGCGCACCCTGGCCGGATCGGCGCCGGCCTTGGAGGCGAACAGCAGCGCTTCGCCGACGGCCTCGATGTTGAGGGCGACGATGATCTGGTTGCAGACCTTGCAGGTCTGGCCGTCGCCGTTGCCGCCGACCAGGGTGATGTTCTTGCCCATCAGTTCGAACAGTGGTTTGACCTTTTCGAACGCAGCTTGGGGCCCGCCGCACATGATGGTCAGCGCGGCATTCTTCGCACCCACCTCGCCACCGGAAACCGGCGCGTCGATGTACTCGCACTTCATCTCGTTGATGCGCATGGCGAACTGCTTGGTCTCGATGGGCGAGATCGAGCTCATGTCGACGACGACCTTGCCCGCGGAGAGACCTTCAGCCACGCCGTCCTTGCCGAACAGCACCTTCTCCACGTCCGGTGTGTCCGGCACCATGGTGATGACGACGTCGGCGCTGCGAGCGACGTCGGCCGGGGAGGTACAGCTCTTGCCGCCGCCATCGAGCAACTCCTTTGCCACGCCCGAGCGGCTGTAGAGATAGGCGGTGTGGCCGCCGGCGATGAGGTGGCCAGCCATGGGCTTGCCCATGATGCCCAGTCCGATGAATCCGATGTTCATGTCGTATCTCCGTCAGGATTTCAGGTAGGAAGCGGCCCACCCCAGACCGGCTTCGGTAGTGGCGGCCGGCTTGTACTCGCAGCCGATCCAGCCTTGATAGCCGATCTTGTCGAGGAAGGCGAAGAGGAAGGGATAGTTGATCTCGCCGGTGCCCGGCTCGTTGCGCCCCGGGTTGTCGGCGAGCTGCAGGTGGGCGATCATTGCCAGGTTCTTCTCGATGGTCTTCGCCAGTTCGCCCTCCATTCGTTGCATGTGGTAGATGTCGTACTGGACGAAGACGTTGTCCGAACCTGTGTCGGCGATGATGTCGAGCGCCTGCTGGGTGCGGTTGAGGAAGAACCCGGGAATGTCGACGGTGTTGATCGCCTCGATCAGCAGTTTGATCCCAACGGCCTTGAGTTTCGGGGCGGCGAACTTGAGATTCTCGACCAGGGTATGGCGGGCATCGGCGTCCGCCACGTTCGTCGGCTTGATGCCGGCAAGGCAGTTGACCTGCGGAACGCCCAGCGCCGTGGCGTAGGCGATGGCCTTGTCGACGCCGTCGCGGAATTCCTGCACCCGTGCCGGATCGCAGGCGATGCCGCGTTCGCCGCCGGCCCAGTTGCCGGCCGGGAGGTTGTGCAGCACCAATTGCAGCCGGTTGCGATCGAGTGCGTCCTTGACCTGCCCGACCGGGTAGTCGTAGGGGAAGAGGAATTCCACGGCCTTGAAGCCGGCTTGCGCCGCCCGTTCGAAGCGCCCGAGAAAGGGCGCTTCGTTGAACAGCATGGTCAGGTTGGCGGCGAGTCGCGGCATGGTCATGCTTCCTCAAGGGCGGGCTGGGGGACGGCCTGCCGATGTTCCGCGGTCACCGGCGGCAGGTCGAGAACGGGCTCCCATTCTCGCACGGCATTGATTTCGGTCCCCATGGCGATGTTGGTAACGCGCTCGAGGATGCATTCCACCACCACCGGCACCGAATGCTCGGCCATCAGCGCGCGGGCGCGCTCGAAGGCGGCGCGGATGTCCTCCGGCCGCTCGACACGGATAGCCTTGCAGCCGAGGCCCTCGGCCACCTTGACGTGGTCTACGCCGTAGCCGCGCGTCTCGGGCGAATTGACGTTGTCGAATGCCAGTTGCACGCAGTAGTCCATGTCGAAGTTCATCTGCGCCTGGCGGATGAGGCCGAGGTAGGAATTGTTAACCACGACCTGGATGAAGGGCACCTTGAACTGCGCCGCCACGGCCAGTTCTTCGATCAGGAACTGGAAATCGTAGTCGCCGGAGATGGCGACCACGTCGGCCGCCGGATCGGCCACCTTGGCGCCGATCGCGGCAGGCAGCGTCCAGCCCAGCGGGCCTGCCTGGCCGGCGTTGATCCAGTGGCGCGGCTTGTACACTTTGAGGAACTGCGCGGCCGAGATCTGCGACAGGCCGATCGTGGTGACGTAGCGGGTGTCGCGGCCGAAGTAGGCGTTCATTTCGTGCCAGACGCGGTGGGGCTTCATCGGCGCCTCATTGAAATCGCTCTTGCGCAGCATGGTCGCCTTGCGGTCCTGGCAGTCGGCGACCCAGGCCTTGCGCGACTTGAGTGTGCCTGCGGCCTTCATCTCCGTCGCCACGGCGATCAGTTGTTCGAGTGCTGCCTTGGCGTCGGAGGCGATGCCGAGGTCGGGGCCGAAGACTCGGCCGATCTGCGTCGGCTCGATGTCGATATGCACGAATTTCCGACCCGCGGTAAAGACATCGATGGAGCCGGTGTGGCGGTTGGCCCAGCGGTTGCCGATACCCATGACGAAGTCGGAGGCGAGCATGGTGGCATTGCCGTAGCGGTGCGAGGTCTGCAGACCGACCATGCCGGCCATCAGCGGGTGATCGTCGGGAATGGCGCCCCAGCCCATCAGCGTCGGAATCACCGGTACCTCGAGCAACTCGGCGAATTCCACCAACAGCCTGTCGGCGCCGGCGTTGAAAATGCCGCCGCCGGCGACGATCAGGGGCCGCTCGGCGTCG
Source organism: uncultured beta proteobacterium (assembly GCA_903933395.1). Taxonomy (GTDB): domain Bacteria; phylum Pseudomonadota; class Gammaproteobacteria; order Burkholderiales; family Rhodocyclaceae; genus Sulfuritalea. The sequence goes on from CAIZKA010000037.1 coordinate 3,946, forward strand.
TTGAGCATCTGCATCGCCTTCTCGGCCTGAGCGCGGGTGGCGGCGGGCTTGTAGGCTTGCAGCGGGGCGTAGGTGTCGGGATCGAATTCAATCTCGGCGACCTGCACGTCGAAGGGCAGGTCGATCAGCACCGGGCCTGGCCGGCCCGAGCGCATGACGTGGAAGGCCTGCTGGAAGACGCCGGGCACCAGCGCCGGCTCGCGCACCGTCACCGCCCACTTGGTCACGGGTTTGGCGATGGACTCGATGTCCACGGCCTGGAAGTCCTCCTTGTAGAGCCGCGCGCGCGGCGCCTGGCCGGTGATGCAGAGGATGGGAATGGAATCGGCGGAGGCCGAATAGAGGCCGGTGATCATGTCGGTGCCGGCCGGGCCCGAGGTGCCGATGCAGACGCCGATGTTGCCGGCCTTCGCCCGCGTGTAGCCCTCGGCCATGTGCGACGCGCCTTCGACGTGACGGGCAAGGTAGTGCTTGAAGCCGCCGTTGGCGCGCAGCGCCGAGTAAAGCGGGTTGATGGCGGCGCCGGGCACGCCGAAGGCGGTGTCGATTCCTTCCTTGCGCAGGATGTGGGCGGCGGCGTCTATTGCTCTCATGCGTGCCATATCTGTCTCCTCCTCCAAGTGATTGCCCGGGTTGGGCAACTTATGGAATGAAGCGTAAGCCCTTTCTTTTGTTAAAGAAATGGTGCAATAATCAATTTATTATTACGAATTGGGTAATTATATTGAAGGCAGGAGGAGAGCATGGATAGGTTGAAACTGATGGAAACCTTCGCTGCCGTTGCCTTGCGCGGCAGCCTGACCGCAGCGGCGGCGGCCGAGGGTGTGGCGCCGGCGGTGGTGAGCCGGCGCCTCGACGCGTTGGAGGAGTATCTGGGCGTCAAGCTTCTGGTGCGCACCACGCGCAAGGTCACGCTGAGTTTCGAGGGCAGCGCCTACCTGGAAGACTGCCAGCGCATCCTGCGCGAGGTCGGCGACGTCGAGGCAGCCGTCAGTCTCGGTGGCGTCAAGGCGCGCGGTCATCTGCGCATCTCGGCGCCGGCGGGTTTCGGCCGGCGGCATGTGGCACCGCTGCTGATGCGCTATCTGGACGACAACCCCGAGGTCAACGCCAACCTCGATCTGAGCGATCGCATGGTCGATCTGGTCAACGAAAACGTCGACTGCGCCGTGCGTTTGGGTGAGCTCGCCGATTCGAGCCTGGTCAGTGTGCGTCTGGGCGAAATGCGGCGCGTGGTGGTGGCCAGCCCGGACTACCTGGCGCGGCGCGGCGTACCGCCAGCGCCGACTTTTCTCGTCGACCACGAGTGCCTGTCGCTGGGGCAGCAACGCGGTTGGGTGTTTCGCGAGACCGCCGGGAAAGCGGCGACATCGACGATCAAGGTTGGCGGCAGGCTCGAATGCAACGACGGCGCGGTGCTGCACGACTGGGCCCTGGCGGGCAAGGGCCTAGCCTGGCGTTCACTGTGGGAGGTGGGCGCCGATATTGCCGCCGGGAGGCTGGTGACGGTGCTCGACGAGTTCGCCGCGCCGCCGGTCGGCATCCACGCCGTGGTACCGCAACGGCGGCACCTGCCGCTGCGCGTGAGGATGTTCATTGACCTCTTGAAGGCGACCTGGCGCGATCCGGCTTACTGGGCAGCGGCCACCGCCTGAGCGAGGAAGCCGTCGAGTTGCCGCACCCAGTCCTCGCGCGCGAAGACGAAACCCTCGTTGTGGCTCCCCGTCATTTCGATGAATTGCTTGGGCGTGCGCGCCGCCTCGAACAGGCGCCGGCCGTGGTGGTAGGGAATGATGTCGTCGTCGCGGCTGTGGATCAACAACAGCGGGCAATCGATCCGGGCCAGGCGTTCCAGCGTGTCGTAACGGATACGGGCGAGAAGGCGGATCGGCAGCAGCGGGTAGAGTTCGGCGCCGAGGTCGGGCACCGAGCTGAAGGTCGAGGCCAGCACCAGCGCACCGGGGCGGTGGGTGGCGGCGAGTTGCGCCGCTACGGCGCCGCCTAGCGATTCGCCGAAGACAACGATGCGTTGCGGCTTGAAGCCGAGCACTTGGGTGGCGTGGCGCCAGGCGGCGTCGGCATCGAGGTAGGTGCCGGCCTCCGAGGGGCTGCCGCTGCTCTTGCCATAGCCGCGGTAATCGATGATGAGGGTGGCGAAGCCCAATGTATGGAACATGCCCAGATAGTCGAGCCGGTGGCCGATGTTCCCCGCATTGCCGTGAAAGATGAGGACAAGGCCACGCTCCTTGCTTCCCGGTTTGGCAGGCACATGCCAGCCGTCCAGCGTTTCGCCGTCGCTGGTGGCAAGCGTGAGCGCGGTGAAGGGCAGGCCGATATCGGCCGGGCTGGCACGATAGCCGCGATCAATCTCCGGCAGGAACACCAATGACGATTGCTTGAAGTAGATCAGGGCCATTACGCCTAGATAGACCAGCAGGGCGATCTGGAGTGTCGACCACAGCATCGGGTGGGCCTTCATGGCTGAGCGGAATTCGTCAAGGTGGCGAGTGAGACGGGTGGTGTGCGGTCACTTTAGCCCAGAAAAAAGCCGCGGCGGTTTCCCGCGGCGGCTTTGTGTCGACTGTTGCCCGAAGCTTAGTGGAACTGTTCTTCCTCGGTCGACCCGTGCAGTGCGGTTACTGATGAAGCTCCACCCTGGACTGCCGTGGTGACGTCATCGAAATAGCCGGTGCCGACTTCCTGCTGGTGAGAAACGAATGTGTATCCACGGTCGCGGGCGGCAAATTCCGGCTCCTGTACCTTCTCGACATAGGCGGTCATGCCGCGCGCCATGTAATCCTGTGACAGGTCGTACATGTGGTACCACATGTTGTGGATGCCGGCCAGGGTGATGAACTGGTA
>CAIZKA010000038.1 GCA_903933395.1 uncultured beta proteobacterium
GCCCAACGCAGCGTTCTTGACCGTCATCCAGCCGGCCAGCGCCATTACTTCGTTCAACGTCACCGCCGGATGAAAACGCACCCCGCCCTTGCCCGGCCCGCGCGACAGACTGTGCTGGACGCGATAGCCCTCGAAATGCGCGATGCTGCCGTCATCGCGAATGACGGGCACGTCTACTATCAGGATCCGCTTGGGCCGTTTAAGCGTTTCCAGCCAGTGCGACAAGGGCCCGAGGTGCGGGGCGACGCGATCTATCTGCTCGACGAAACTGGCCCAGGGTTCCGGTCGCGCCGGATCGAGAAAGGAAAGGCTGCTGTGATGTGTTGTCATGGCGGTCTATATCTCCCGTGCGTTTGTGGGAAAGCGGTCGGTCCGACGGACGACCAGAGTCAAGTGTTCCAATCATAGCGGCCGGACAGCAATCGCAACAGTCACGCCGAAAATCGCTTCGGACGCAGGATGGTTACAATCACAGCATGAACATTCCTCTCTTGCGCAGCGGCGAACTCCGCGAACTCGAAAGACGTCACGCCGACACCCGGCCGCCGCTGATGGAACGCGCCGGTCGCGCCGCCGCCGACCAGGCACAACAGCTGGTGAAAGGCAGCCGCGCGCCGGTGCTGGTCCTGGCCGGCCCCGGCAACAATGGCGGCGATGCGCGGGTCATGGCGCGCGTGCTGCGGCAGCGCGGCGTCGCCGTGGTTCTCGTCGGACCCGGAGAGACGGTTCCGGACGGCAAGTACGGATTGATCGTCGACGGCCTGTTCGGCATCGGCCTGACGCGACCGATCGCCGGCCCCTATTCAGATCTGATAGTCCGCATCAACGCTTTTCCCGGCCCGGTGCTGGCGCTCGACATTCCCAGCGGCCTTGATGGCGACACCGGGCGCGTACTCGGCGTCGCCGTGCGCGCCACGCATACCCTGAGCTTCATCGGCGGCAAGCCCGGGCTGTACACGCTCGACGGCCCCGATCATTGCGGCGAGATCCATGTCGTCGATCTCGGCCTCAAGCTCGACGGCTTCCCCGGTGCCATCCTCTCCCTCGACGACTTCCGCGACAGCCTCATTCCGCGTTCGCGCAACAGCCACAAGGGCAGCTACGGTTCGCTGGCCGTGATCGGCGGTGCGGCCGGCATGACGGGTGCGGCGCTGCTGGCGGCGCGCGCGGGTCTGAAGCTGGGTGCCGGCCGCGTCTTCGTCGGCCTGCTGCAGGAACTGGCCGTCGACCCGCTGCGGCCGGAACTCATGCTGCGCTCGCCGGAAGATGCGCTGGCGCAGGCCACGACGGCGGTGGTCGGTCCCGGACTCGGCGCCTCCGATGCCGCCGTGGAAATTCTTCGCCGTGTCGTCAGCGCCGACTATTCACTTTTGCTCGATGCCGACGCCCTGAACCTGGTTGGCGCCCATCCGGTGCTGGCCGCGCGTGTCGCCCGCCGCAACCAGCCAACCTTGATCACCCCCCATCCGGCCGAAGCCGCGCGACTGCTGGCCAGCACCACCGAAGCGGTGCAGGCCGACCGCGTCGGTGCCGCGCTGGAACTGGCGCAGCGCTTTAATGCTCACGTTGCGCTCAAGGGCTGCGGCACGGTCGTCGCCCATCCCGACGGCCGCTGGCGCATCAACACCACGGGCAATCCGGGGCTGGCCTCGGGCGGCAGCGGCGATGTGCTCTCCGGCATGGCCGGTGCGCTGCTGGCGCAAGGCCGGCCGGCCGCAGCCGCCTTGTCCGCTGCCGTTCATCTGCACGGCATGGCAGCAGATGCACTGGCTGCCTCAGGCAACGGCCCGATCGGCATTGCCGCCGCCGAACTGATCCCCGTCGCACGCACCCTGCTCAACCGCCGGATCGCAGACCTTGCCTGAAGCCCGCCGCAAGGTCGGCTTCGCCGTGCTGCTAATGCTCGGCGCGACGCTGTGTTTTGCCGCACTGGACGCGACCTCCAAGCACCTGTCGAAAACCTACCCGATACCGATGATGGTGTGGGGCCGCTACAGCTTCCACTGCCTGATGATGCTGGTCTTCCTCGCGCCCTCGATGCGCCTGCAACTGGTCGCCACCACGCGCCCGATCGCCCAGGTCGTGCGCGCGCTGATGCTGACCGGCACCACGGGTTTTGCCATGGCAGGGTTTTCCATGATGCCGCTGGCCGAAAGCACCGCCTTCCTGTTCGTCACACCGCTCGTGGTGGTGATTCTCTCGCACTGGCTGCTCAAGGAATCGATTACCGGCGGCCACTGGATCGCCGTCATCGCCGGGTTTTGCGGGGCCCTGCTGATCGCCCGGCCCGGCGGTGCGCTGAACCTGCATGGCATTTTCTGGATGTCGCTGGCCGCCGCCTGCTACGCGACCTACCAGATCCAGACGCGGCAGCTTTCGCCAACCGAGAACACCGTCACCATGCTGTTCTATACCGCGCTGGTTGGCACCGTATCGATGACGCTGGCGGCGCCGCTGTACTGGGGCGGTCCGGTGCCGGACTGGATCGACGCGGCATTGATCGCCTCATTGGGGCTATACGGCGGTACCGGCCACCTGCTGCTGACCCGCGCCTTCCGCTACGCCAACGCCTCCTTTCTTTCGCCGTTTCTCTATGCCCAGCTGATCTGGGCCATGCTGCTGGGCTGGCTGTTCTACCAGCACCTGCCCGACCTGCTCTCGGTGGCGGGCATGGTGGTGATCGTCGGCAGCAGCCTGTCGATCGCGCTGATGGAACGTTTCAGGCAACCGGGCATAAGGTAAAGTAGGCCGGCAACGAACTGGTAACCGAACAAATTGCGGGAGAGCATCCATGCTGCACAATCTCGACAACATCGTTGCACAACGCTACTGGGCCTGGATCATTTGCGCGATCCTGGCCTCGGTCTGTCTTGGCCTGGTATCCCTGTCGTTGTTCTGGCTCTGGCCCGGGCTGGTATTCGGCGCATTGACCCTGGTCGGCCTGGTCGATTTCCTCCAGACACGGCAGGCGATACGGCGCAACTATCCGGTGCTGGCCCACTTCCGTTTCTTCTTCGAATACATCCGCCCCGAGATCCGCCAATACTTCATCGAGGCCGATTCGGAGGAACTTCCCTTCTCCCGGGCCCAGCGTTCGATCATCTACCAGCGCTCCAAGCAGGCCCTCGACAAGCGCCCCTTCGGCACCCAGCTCAACCTCTACGAACCGCATTACGAATGGATCAACCATTCCATCGCGCCGGCGCACATCGATAGCCACGACTTCCGCATCACGGTGGGCAGCCCGGCCTGCACCCGGCCCTACTCCGCCAGCGTCTTCAACATTTCGGCGATGAGTTTCGGCGCGCTTTCGTCGAATGCGATCCTCGCCCTCAACGAAGGCGCGAAGCGCGGCAACTTCTTCCATGACACGGGCGAGGGCTCGATTTCGCGCTATCACCGCCAAAACGGCGGTGACCTGGTCTGGGAAATAGGCAGCGGCTACTTCGGTTGCCGCAATGCCGAAGGAAAATTCGATGCCGACAGGTTCACCGAGAACGCCGCGCTGGACCAGGTCAAGATGATCGAGATCAAGCTTTCCCAGGGCGCCAAGCCCGGCCACGGCGGCGTCCTGCCCGGCGCCAAAGTGTCACCGGAAATCGCCGCGGCACGCGGTGTGCCGGTCGGCACCGACTGCATCTCGCCGGCGCGGCATTCGGCTTTCGCGACCCCCATCGAACTGCTCGAATTCATCGCCCGGCTGCGCCAGCTCTCGGGCGGCAAGCCGGTCGGCTTCAAGCTCGCGATCGGCCATCCCTGGGAATGGTTCGCCATCGTCAAGGCCATGTTGAAAACCGGCATCGCACCGGACTTCATCGTCGTCGATGGCGGCGAAGGCGGCACCGGTGCCGCGCCGCTGGAATTCACCGACCACGTCGGCGCACCGCTGCGCGAAGGCCTGATGCTGGTGCACAACACCCTGGTCGGTGTCAATCTGCGCAGCCAGATATGCATTGGTTCATCGGGCAAGATCGTCACCGCCTTCGACATGGCGCGCACCATTGCCACCGGCGCCGACTGGTGCAACTCGGCCCGCGGCTTCATGTTCGCGCTGGGCTGCCTGCAGGCCCAGACCTGCCACACCGGCCACTGCCCGACCGGCGTCACCACCCAGGATCCGGTGCGCATGCGTGCACTGGACGTGACGGACAAGTCCTCGCGCGTCCATCAGTTCCATCGCAACACCCTGATCGCGCTGAAAGAGATGCTGGGCGCGGCGGGTTTGAATCATCCGCGCGAACTGAGCCCCGAGCACGTCATCCGCCGCGTCTCGGCCACCGATGTGCGCTCGCTGGCGACGCTGCACCACTGGGCCCGGCCCGGCGAACTGCTCTCCGGCGTGCCCGACCATCCCGTGTTCAAGGTGTTCTGGGACGTCGCACGCGCCGAAAGTTTCGACGCGCCGTCGACCACGCTGAGCCTGCGCGGATCAAAAATGCATTGAATCCGCGGTGCTAGAATCGGCGGAAATCAACCAGCCGGCTCAATACCAATGGAATTCCCGCTTCAACTCGCCGTCGAGGTCCAGCGCAACGTCCTCGCCGCGCTCGCCGAAGACATCGGCGGCGGCGACCTGACCGCCCTGCTGACATCGGCCAGCCGACGTTCGCAGGGTACCGTCATCAGCCGCGAAGACGCCATACTGGCCGGAACCGCATGGTTCGATGCCTGTTTCCGGCAACTCGACCCGCTAGCGAACATCCGCTGGCAGGCAGGCGACGGCGACCGGATCGCCGCCGGCCAGACGCTGTGCCAGATCGAGGCCAGTACCCGCGCCCTGCTCACCGCCGAGCGCGCGGCACTGAATTTCCTGCAACTGCTCTCGGCTACCGCCACCGCGACCCGCCTGTATGTCAACGCCATCGCCGGCACCGGTGCACGCATCGTCGAC
>CAIZKA010000039.1 GCA_903933395.1 uncultured beta proteobacterium
GACTTCAAGGACGTGCCGATCATCGAACTGCTGGTCAAGGTCGGCGACATGGTCAAAGCGGAAGATTCGCTGATGACCCTGGAATCGGACAAGGCGACGATGGATATCCCTTGTCCGGTTTCCGGCGTGATCGCCGAGCTGAAGGTCAAGGTCGGCGACAAGGTTGCCGAAGGCGTGGTGTTGGCGCTGGTAACAGTCGGCGCTGGTGCTACGGCGAGCGCAGTCACTGCGCCGGCAGCACCTCCCGCCGCCGCGCCCGCAACGCCCGCGCCCGCACCCGCGGCTCCGGCTGCCGCGGCAGGTGGCTCCGCCGTCGATTTCCGTCCGGACGCCGCCGAACCGGTTACCGCGCCACCCCGCGTCGCCATGCCGACCCCGGCCCAGCGCCTGCAGGGCGGGGCGTCCCATGCCAGCCCCTCAGTGCGCCGCTTTGCGCGCGAACTCGGCGTCGATGTAGCCAAGGTAACGGGCAGCGGGCCGAAGGGCCGCATCCTGCAGGGCGACGTCCAGGCCTACGTCAAGGGCGTGCTCAGCGCGCCGCCACCTGCGCCGGCCGCTGCCGCCTCGTCGGGCGGCGGGCTTGATCTGTTGCCCTGGCCGAAGATCGATTTCTCCAAGTTCGGCGCCATCGACGTCCAGCCGCTGTCGCGCATCAAGAAGATTTCCGGCGCCAACCTGTCGCGCAACTGGGTCATGATCCCGGCCGTCACCTATCACGAGGACGCCGACATCACCGACCTCGAAGCCTTCCGCGTCCAGATCAACAAGGAGAACGAAAAGGCCGGCGGTGCCAAGCTGACCATGCTCGCCTTCCTGATCAAGGCCTGCGTCAAGGCGATGCAAAAATATCCCGAGTTCAATTCCTCGATCGATGGCGACAATCTGGTGATGAAGAAGTATTTCAACATCGGCTTCGCTGCCGACACGCCCAACGGCCTGATGGTGCCGGTGATCAAGAATGCCGAGAGCAAGGGCGTCTTCGAACTGGCGAAGGAAAGCGGCGACCTGGCCAAGCAGGCGCGCGACGGCAAGCTGAAGCCCGCCGACATGCAGGGCGCCTGCTTCACCATTTCCAGCCTCGGCGGCATCGGCGGCACCTACTTCGCGCCCATCGTCAATGCGCCGGAAGTGGCGATCCTCGGCGTGAACAAGTCGGCCATGAAGCCGGTGTGGGACGGCAAAGCTTTCGTGCCGCGCCTGACCCTGCCGCTGTCGCTCACCGCAGATCACCGCGTCATCGACGGCGCCCTGGCGACGCGCTTCAATGTCTATCTGGCGCAGCTGCTTGCGGACATGCGGAGAAGCATGTTGTGACCACGCTCACCGTGGTCAAGAAGGGGGATGCCGTGGCGATTGCCGCCGACGGCCTCACCACCTTCGGCGACACGCGCCTGTCCAGAAACTACAAGGGCGAGCACGACAAGATCCTCGACATCGCCGGATCGAAGATCGGCATCTGCGGCTCCTCGGCGCATCATCTGGTGCTGCTCTCCGCCTTCTCGAAGCTCGAGGATGTGAAGCTGGGTTCGCGCATGGAGGTGTATGAAAGCTTTCGCCGCCTGCATCCGGTGCTCAAGGAGCACGCCTTCCTCAATACCAAGGAAGACGAGGACGATCCCTACGAGAGTTCCCAGATCACGGCGCTGATCGCAAACAACACGGGTATCTACGGCGTGTATTCCTATCGCGAGGTGTTCGAGTTCGACCGCTTCTGGGGTGCCGGTTCGGGGCGCAACTTCGCGCTCGGTGCGATGCATGCGCTATATGACGGTGACCTGTCGGCCGCCGAAATTGCACGGGCCGGCGTTGCCGCCGGCATCGAATTCGATACGTCATCCGGGCCGCCGATCGTGGTCCATGAGTTCAAACTGGAAGGAAAGCCAAATGAGTGACGTCGTTGAAGTGAAAGTTCCCGACATCGGCGACTTCAAGGATGTGCCGGTCATCGAGGTTCTGGTCAAGGTCGGCGATACGGTGAAAGCCGAGGATTCGCTGATCACCCTGGAATCCGACAAGGCCACCATGGATGTGCCCTCGCCGGTATCCGGTGTGGTGACGGAGCTGAAGATCAAGGTGGGCGACAAGGTGGCGGAAGGCACGCTGGTGGCGCTGGTGAAAGTTGGCGCCGGCGCTACGGCGGCTGCACCGGCTCCGGCAGCGCCGGCACCTGTTGCGGCTCCCGCCGCACCTGCGGTTTCGGCAGCGGCACAGGTCGCCGGCAGCGCGGCCGGCAAATTCGCCGGCAAGGTCGACATCGAATGCGAAATGCTGGTGCTCGGCGCCGGCCCCGGCGGCTATTCGGCCGCTTTCCGCGCCGCCGACCTCGGCATGAAGACGGTCATCGTCGAACGCTACGCGACGCTCGGCGGCGTCTGTCTCAACGTCGGCTGCATTCCTTCCAAGGCGCTGCTGCATGTCGCCGCGGTGATGGAAGAGGCAGAACATGCGACCGACCTCGGCGTCAGTTTCGCCGCGCCCAAGGTCGATATCGACAAGCTGCGCGCACACAAGGAAAAGGTGGTCGGCAAGCTGACGGGTGGTCTCGCCGGTATGGCCAAGGCGCGCAAGGTCGACACCGTGCGCGGTTACGGCCACTTCCTCGACGCCAACCATCTCGAAGTCGAGGCCATGACCGGCAGCGCCCAGGAGAAGACCGGTGAGAAGAAGGTCATCCGCTTCCAGAAATGCATCATCGCCGCGGGTTCCGCGGCGTTCCACCTGCCTTTCATCCCGAAAGACCCGCGCATCGTCGATTCCACCGGCGCGCTGGAACTGCGCTTCGTGCCCAAGCGCATGCTGGTCATCGGCGGCGGCATCATCGGCCTCGAAATGGCCACGGTGTATTCGACGCTGGGTTCCAAGGTCGACGTGGTCGAGATGCTCGACGGCCTGATGCAGGGGCCGGACCGCGACCTGGTCAAGGTCTGGGAGAAACAGAATGCCAAGCGCTTCGACAAGGTGATGCTGAAGACCAGGACGGTTGCTGTCGATGCCAAACCGGACGGCCTCTGGGTCAAGTTCGAAGGCGAACAGGCCCCGGCGGAAGTCCAGCGCTACGACATGATCCTTCAATCGGCGGGACGCGCGCCGAACGGGAAGAAGATCGGCGCCGAGAAGGCCGGCGTCGCGGTCAATGAACGCGGCTTCATTCCGGTCGACAACCAGATGCGCACCGGCGTGCCGCACATCTTCGCCATCGGCGACATCGTCGGCCAGCCCATGCTGGCGCACAAGGCGGTGCATGAGGCGCATGTTGCGGCCGAGGTGGCGGCGGGGCAGAAGACTTACTTCGACGCGACGGTGATTCCCGGCGTCGCCTACACCCATCCTGAAGTGGCCTGGGTCGGCGTCGGCGAGGACGAGGCGAAGAAGGCGGGACGCAAGGTCAGCGTCGCCAAATTTCCATGGGCGGCTTCGGGCCGGGCGATTGCCAACGGTGCGGACTACGGCTTCACCAAGCTGGTGTTCGACGAGGAAACCCATCGCGTGATCGGCGGCAGCATCGTCGGCCCCAATGCCGGCGACATGATCGGCGAAGTTGCGCTGGCCATCGAAATGGGTGCCGATGCAGTGGATATCGGCAAGACCATCCACCCGCATCCGACGCTGGGCGAAACCATAGGCATGGCCGCCGAGGTGGCACATGGTTCCTGCACCGACCTGCCGCCGATGCGCAAGAAGTGAGCTGATCATGGGGTAGACTGCCCGATACTGTGTTCAAGAAACTGATCTCACGGTTCCAGGAAAAAAGGCAGACGTCGGACCATCCTCTGGCTTCGGACGCGGGCCTGAATGCGCTGATGGGCGACATTCCGCAGTCGGACCCCGCGCGCCTGCTGTTCGACATCGATGAATGGCTGGCCGGCATGGAGGCTACGGTCGAGGAGATCGGCCCCACGCTCGCCCTGCGCGCACTGGCCCGCCTGGACCAGTTTTCCCGTCCCGCTGCGCAGCAACTGCTGTGGCGCTACCTGTCCGTCGGCGAGCGCGAATACATGGCCGATTCGGCCTGGTCGGCACTGGATACCCACGCGGGTCATTTGTTCCGCTGCTACCGCTTGTTCCTGAAATCACGGCAGGAGTTCAAGACAGACGACGACAAAGTTCGCATGGCCCGCTGTGCCGCGCGTACCTTGATGGCCTGGGCATTGCGCAAGAAGCTGCAGCGCTTTCGCTATCGCACGCCGAGTGCCGAATTGTGGCAGGAAGCCCACGAACTGCTGCAGGTGCTGAATCGGATGGGGTTGCTGAAGACCCGGGTTGCACCCTACAGAAATGAACCGCAGTCGACACCGCTGGGTGAGTACCTGATCGGGCTCTATCTCGAATTCGCTCCCTTCGGCAACGTGGTACCCCAGGAACTGGAATTCGTCGAGAGTTTTCTGCGTTCCTGCGGTGATCTCGACCTGACGTCGCAGCCGACGGAATTGAGCACCGAGTGCATCGACCTCGGCGCGGCAATGGGTCCGCAGCGGCTGAAACAGGGCGACCCGGGCGGAGGCAGCATGCGCTATTGCGCGGTACGCAAGCTGCGCACTGCCGTGATGAGGCTTGCCGCGCAAGTGAAGAAGCCCCACGATGCGCCAGAGTGGGTGGCACATGTGCCGGCCAGCCCTGAGCAGATCGAAAACGCTGTCCTGATCCTGATGACCCACTGGGCGCAAGTGCCGCCGCATCGCAGTAGTGATCGCGTCACCCAGCAGGGCGAAGTGCGGGTGATGCTTGGTTTCGGCCTCGCCCGGCGGATGATTGCGGCTGCCCATTTTGCGCGCATGGGCCGCTCCTTCGAGTACGAGGGCGAGGATGTCTCGCGCATGTTCGATGAGAACCGGTTTGGTACCGTGGCGCCTGAGGATGCGGGGGCCGCGGCTAAGCTGGAGGTTCCGGCAGCTACGGCAATCGATATTCTGCGCAAGCTCGAAACCAGTGGCGATCAGGCCCAGATGGAAACCTGGAAGCAGGTGGACTACAGCGCAACGGGTATCGGGCTTGTCGTGCCGGCTGTGTTGCCGCGCCACCGCATCGGCGGTCTGATCTGTCTGCGCGAAGCCGATGGTGTCGATTGGCGCCTTGGGATTATCCGCCGCATCGGTCGCGATGCGGCGAATCGGCCGAGCATCGGCCTCGAAACCCTGCCCTGGCCCTCGATCTGCGCTCTGGGCAAACCTGCGGGCGAAGGAAACGTCTGGACCAAGGTCGCGGATGGCGGCGGTCACGGCTGGCTGGATGCAATAATCATCAGCCTGGATGACCTCGAACTGGTTCTGCCTGCCGGAACCTGTATTCCCGGACTGGAAGTCGACCTGCGCAGCGAGTTCGGACGCTGGCGCGTGCGGCTCGAATCACTGCTCGACCACGGTCCGGACTATGATCGCATCGAATTCACACGTATTTCCTGAAGGCTCCCATGACACAAGACGAACTAAAGCTGGCGGTCGCGCGCGCGGCCCGGGACTATGTTGCCGACCGGCTGCCGGTGGGCGCGATACTCGGAGTCGGCACCGGCTCCACGGCGAATTTCTTCATCGACGAGATCGCGGCGATCAAGGATCGCCTCGGCGGCACCGTGGCAAGTTCCGAGGCCACGGCGAAGCGGCTGGCCGGCCACGGCATCCGCGTCCTCGACCTCAATGACGTCGATGCCATAGGCATCTACGTCGATGGCGCCGACGAGATCGATCACGGCATGGCGATGGTCAAGGGTGGCGGCGGGGCGCTGACAAGGGAGAAAATTGTCGCGGCCGTGGCGGATACCTTCGTCTGCATCTGCGATGCGTCGAAGCGTGTAGACGTCATGGGCAGGTTTCCGCTGCCGGTTGAAGTGATCCCTATGGCGAGCGCCTATGTCGCCCGCGAGCTGGCCAAACTCGGCGGCACGCCCAGGGTGCGCGAGGGGATGATCACCGACAACGGCAACCTGATCCTCGACGTGCATGGCCTGTCAATCACGGACCCGGTCGGCCTGGAAACGCGGATCAACCAGATCGTCGGCGTCGTTACCAACGGCCTGTTTGCCGGGCGTGGCGCCGACGTGCTGCTGCTGGCGACCGCCGGTGGCGTGAAGACTTACACGCGTTGAAATAAATCCTTCACATGCCGGCGCTATAGTGACGGCTTTGCTAAAACGGGTGGCCGCATGAATCAGGAACACATCGTCAAACAGTTCGACGCCGATCTCGAAGGCTTGCGCACGCGCGTACTGGCGATGGGCGGCCTGGTCGAACAGCAGGTGATTCGTGCGATGGATGGCCTGGAGTCAGGCGATATCGCCCTCATCGAGCAAGTGATCGCGACCGATCGAATGGTCAATCGCCATGAAGTCGAACTCGATGAAGCCTGCAATCACGTCATCGCCAAGCGGCAACCGGCAGCAGTCGATTTGCGCATGATCATGACCGTGGTCAAGACCATCACCGACCTAGAGCGCATCGGCGACGAAGCCAAGAAGATAGCGAAAATGGCGCGCGCCATACATGGCGGCGACATTCGCGTGGTGCCCACTGTCGACCTGCGCGCGCCGGCCGATATTGCCGTCGCCATGCTGCGCAAGGCGCTGGATGCCTTTGCCCGCCTCGATGTAAATGCCTCGGCCGAGGTCGTGCGTCAGGATCGCGAGGTGGATGCGGGTTTCAAGGCCGCGATGCGCCAGCTCATCACTTACATGATGGAAGATCCGCGCACCATTTCAAGCTCGCTCGATCTCCTGTTCGTCGCACGCTCGATCGAACGCGTCGGCGATCACGCCAAGAACATCTCGGAATACGTCGTCTATCTGGTCAAGGGGCGCGACGTGCGCCACATCGGGCTGGAGGCGATGGAAAAGGAAGTTGCCCGCCAGCTCGGGAATATCTGACCGGCGCTTTACGCGCTTGGCGGGACGTAGCCGCCGACCTGATCCGCACCGTCGCCGAAGAAGTGCTTCTGCACCTGTTCGGCCAGATACTTCCGGTGCTGGGGGTCGGCAAGGCTCAGCCGGTTCTCGTTGATGATCATGGTCTGCAGCTTGATCCACTGCTGCCAGGCTTCCTTGGAAACGTTCTCCCAGAGTTTCTTGCCCATTTCGCCGGGCATGGGAGGCAGATCGAGGCCTTCGGCCTCGCGTCCGAGCTTGATGCAATTGACCATGCGTGCCACGGTGTTTCCTTTCAAAAAAATGCGGATGCGGCGAGTTTACACGGACTTGACATCGGGTTTCATGTAAACCGCCGATCCTCGTCGGGCCCTAGGCCCTGCGCAGGTCGTGGTGCTTGAGCGGCAGGGAACGGATGCGCTTGCCGGTGGCGGCAAATATCGCGTTGCACACGGCGGGGGTGAGCGGCAGGATGGCCGGTTCACCGTGACCGCCCCAGAAGCCTCCGGTCGGAACCAGCACGGTTTCGACCCTGGGCATTTCGGACATCTGCGGCAGCGGGAAATCGCGGAAGCCGGATTCGACGATGCGCCCGTTCTTCACGGTGTTTTCCTGGTAGAGGATGCTGCCCAGGCCATAGACGACGTTGCCTTCGGCCTGAGCGCGGCAGGTATCGGGGTTCACCACGTAGCCGGAGTCGATGGCGACGACGATGCGCTGCACCTTGACTTCGCCCTTCGCGCTGACCGACACCTCCGCCACCATCGCGGCGAAACTGCCGAAGCCGTCCGCCACGGCGAGGCCGCGATGAACGCCGGCCGGCAATGCGCCGCCCCAGCCTGCGGCCTTTGCCGCGGCTTCGAGGACGAGACGGCTCTTGTCGCCCGGTTTGAGCATCGCCAGGCGATACTCGAGCGGATCCTTGCCGGCAGCGCCCGCCAGTTCGTCGATGAAGCACTCGCGGTAGAAGGCGTTCTGCTGGCCCGGCGCGCGCCAGAATCCGACCGGGACATGACCGTTGCGCATGGCGTAGTCGACCTGCTGGTTCGGCACCGTGTAGGGCATGTCGCTCAGCGTGCGCACCGACGTGGAGTCGATGCCTTCGGCGGTGAGCGCCTGCGGCACCAGCACCTTGAAAATGGACGGACAGGCGATCCGCGTATGCATCGCGACGAGATTGCCTGCGGCGTCGAGCCCCGCCTTCATGCGCACGACGCTGGCCGGCCGGTAGTAGCCGTGCTGCATGTCTTCTTCGCGTGACCACATCATCTTGACCGGCGTGCCCGGCATCGCCATGGCGATCTTCACGCCCTGCACGACGAAATCCTGCGGCGCGCCGCGACGGCCGAAGCCGCCGCCGAGCATCATCTTGTGCACTTCCACCTTTTCCAGCGGCAGCCCGGAGGCCTCGGCGGCAGCCGTCATCGAGGCTTCGCCGTTCTGCGTCGAGGTCCACACCTCGAGGAAGCCCTCGGGCTTCAGCCATGCCGTGCAGGTTTGCGGCTCCATGGTGGCATGGTTGAGGTAGGGCGAGGAGTATTCGGCCTCGATCACCTTCACCGCGGCCGCAAGCGCCGTGTCCACATCGCCGACTTTCCGCGCCTGCGGCAGTTTCGGCTCGGCCAGTCCCTCGCGCAGCATGGCCATGATGCTGGCGGTGGACGCCTTGCCGTTGCCGCCCTCGTCCCACTCGATCTTGAGGGCCTGCAGCGCCTGGTCGGCGCGCCACCAGCTGTCGGCGACGACGGCGACGAAATCGGTCTCGCGCACGACTTTTTTCACGCCGCGCATTTTTTCAGCCGCGCCGCTGTCGACGCTCTTCAGCTTGCCGCCGAATACCGGGCATTGCGCGATCGACGCGTGCAGCATGCCGGGCAGGGCGACGTCGACCCCGAACACCGGCTTGCCCATGACCTTGTCGGGAATGTCGAAGCGATGCTTCGACTTGCCGGCGATCTTCCAGTCCTTCGGATCGCGCAGGACGATGTCCTTCGGCGGCTCCAGTTTCGCCGCCTCGGCCGCCACTTCGCCGTAGCGCAGCGTGCGTCCGCTGGGCCGGTGCGTGATGACGCCGCGCTCCACCGTGCACTCGGCGGCCGGCACCTTCCAGCGCGCGGCGGCGGCGTCGATCAACATCAGGCGCGCTGCGGCGCCCGCCTTGCGCACGTA
>CAIZKA010000040.1 GCA_903933395.1 uncultured beta proteobacterium
AGCCACGACAGGGTACAGCCGCCGCAACCGCCGGACTGGAGCCAGAGCAGGTTCATTCTTCGGCTCCGACCAGTCCCAAGCGAGACAGCTTCATGCGCAGCCCGACCCGGGTCAGGCCGAGTTCCTCGGCGACGCGGGTCTTGTTGCCCTTGTGCCGCTTCAAGGCATCGGCAATGAGTTCGGCTTCAAGCCGGTCGAGGCGTTCCTTGAGCGTGGCGCCCTCCATGTCGGGCCCCGTCGCCGGGCGGGCTGTCGCTGCCTGTCCGACGCGCGGCGAGAAAACACCGGCGTCGAGCACGTCGCCGTCAGCCAGCGCCAGGGCACGCAGGATTTCGTTCTGCAGTTCGCGCACATTGCCCGGCCAGCGATGGACACTAAGGGCCTGCATCGCGGCACCGGAAAATCGCCGTCCCGCCAGCGCCGACTCCTTGAACATGGCGGCGACTATCAGAGGAATGTCCTGCGGTCGATCGCGCAGCGGCGGCATGTGCAGGGTGATGCCGGCGATGCGATAGTAAAGGTCCTGCCGGAAACGCCCGCTGGCCACGTCGGCCTCGAGATTGCGGTTGGTCGCGGCGATGATGCGCACATCGACCGGAACCGAGCGCGGGCTGCCGACCGGGCGCACCTCGCCCTCCTGGATGGCACGCAGCAGCTTGACCTGGAATGCGGGCGAGGTGTCGCCGATCTCGTCGAGGAACAGCGTGCCGCCGTCGGCCTGCTGAAAGAGGCCGATGCGGTCCTCATGGGCGCCGGTGAAGGCGCCCTTCTTGTGTCCGAACAGTTCGGCTTCTAGCAGGGTGTCCGGCATGGCGCCGCAGTTCTCTACGACGAAGGGTCGCGCGGCGCGTTCGCTGGCGTAATGGATGGCGCGCGCCAGCAGTTCCTTGCCGGTGCCCGATTCGCCGGTCACCAGTACCGACAGTTCGTGCCCGGCGATGCGTTGGGCCAGTTCGCAGATGCCGTTCAGCGGACTGTCCGCGGCGCGCACGAGGCGCTCGAAGCCGGAGCGGGCGCGGACCTGGCCGCGCCGGGCGCTGACCTGCTTCGCCAACTGCTCGGGGCTGTCACGCAACTCCAGCGACAAGCGCTGGTTCTCCTGCTGCAGGCGCCAAAGTTCGGCCGCGCTTTTGAGGGTCAGCAGCAACTGCTCGGGATGCCAGGGTTTGAGCAGGTATTGCCAGATGCCGGCCTGGTTGATGCCGGCGATGATGTCCTCGGCATCGGTGTAGCCGGACAGGATCAGGCGCACGGTGTCGGGCCACTGACTGCGCACGCGGCAAAGGAATTCGACGCCCTGCATCCCCGGCATGCGCTGGTCGCACAGCACGATATGCACGAACTCGCGGCCCATGACGATCTCGCCCTCTTCCGCAGAAATCGACGTAAACACCGTGAAGTCCTCTTCCAGCGTGCGGCGCAGGGTTTCCAGCGAGCGCTGTTCGTCGTCGACCACCAAAACGGTGAGCGGAGCCCGAACTTTCATTGCGGGACAGTCCAGCCCAGATCGCGGTGCCGCGCCAGGTGACGCGGCGTCCACGACGCCGGAGACTTGCGCACGAAGTGGTGGCGGGCGACGTGGTAGCTCGGGTCGAAGCCGTAGAAATTGCGCCGCATTTGCGCCAGTTCCTCGGCTCGATAAGCGGCGAGCGGCTTTGCGGCTTCGTCCCGTGCCCGGGTCTGGCATTTGGCCGCAAGCCGGTCGGGGAGATCGGCAGCAGCAGCGAGTTCGGCCGCCCGGCGCGCGACGTCGATGCGGAAGGCCTGCATGTCGCCTGCCAGGCAGGCGTCGCTGAATCCGGCTTCGACGGCGCGTTCCGCCGTCAGCGGCTGGCGGTTGCGCATGATGCTAATTGCTCCCTCTTCACCCACCCGGCGCGGCAACAGGTAAGTCCAGTATTCCGAGCCGTAGAGATTGCCCATGTTCTTGTAGTGCGGATTCAGCATCACGCCGTCGCGTGCCCAGACCAGATCCGCCGCGCGCGCGAGGAAGCAGCCGCCGGCGCCGGTATTGCCGCCCAGTGCGGCAACCGTAATCTGGTCGCCGCTTTCGATCAGTTCCAGCGCGAGGTCGTTCATTGCATTGATGTTGTTCCAGGATTCGTCGGCCGCGGACCCGTCGGCCAGGCTCGCCGCCTCGATCACGTTGAGATGGATGCCATTGGACCAGAAGTCGGC
>CAIZKA010000041.1 GCA_903933395.1 uncultured beta proteobacterium
GTCATTGACACGACCGATGTAGCCCAGCATGTGCGAGGCGAAGGCCCCGCCCGGATACTGGCGGAACAGGCGGGCCTTGATATCCACTCCGGGAAAGCGGTAGCGATGGGCGATGAATTTCGCCACCTCCTCGTCGGTGAGGCGGGTGCGGATCGGCAGCGACTCGAAGTTGCGGCTTTCTTCCAGCAGCTTCCTGAAGCGCTTGCGGTCCTTGGGCTGGATGTCGATGACTCCCGCCAGGCCGTCGATTAGCTGTTCGAGATCGCGGGTCTTGGACGGGGTGATCTCCAGCGTGTAGGCCGAGTAGTTGCGCGCCAGCACCGCGCCCTTGCTGTCGAGAATCAGGCCGCGGTTGGGAACGATGGGCACCAGCGATATGCGATTGTCCTCGGCGCGGGTCTGGTAGTAGTCGTGCTGGACGATCTGCAGCCAGACGAAGCGGACGAACAGCAGGGTGAAGCAAACCAGCACGAAGCCACCGGCCACGGCCAGCCGCGAACGAAAGCGCTCGAGTTCCTGTTGGGGATTCTTGAATTCCATTTAAGCCAGGGGCCTCAAGCAGCCACAGAGGACACAGAGTTCACAGAGGAAGAACAAAGAGATACCGAAGGTCTGCACGCGCCTCCCAGTAACAGGCATCGATGTTGCGAAGCCTTGCCATCTCTGTGTCCTCTGTGATCTCTGTGGCTGGAATCATGGTTTTCAGAATCAAATCGGCCGATGCACATCTTTGTCTTCCGGCCTGAACTGGGGGGTCAGGAGCAGGTAGGTGACCGGATGCCAGAGCAGCGTCGCCGTGAAGCTGGAGAGGAACCACAGCACGCCGGGAAACTCGGCGCCGCTCAACATGCGCGCCACCATCATCACCAGCTGCATGCCGAGAAACATCGGCAACACGTGCAGCGCCTGCTGCGACAGCGGAAACCACAGCACCCGCCGCGACCATCCGGCGGCGGCGAAGGCCAGCAGCACGTAGGCCAGCGCATGCTGACCCATGACACTCGCGTCGGCGACGTCCATCGCCAGCCCGAGCACGAAACCGGCGGCCATCCCCACTTTCAGGGGTTGATGCACGCACCAGAAGGCCAGCACCAGCGCCACCCAGTCGGGAATGCCGGGAAGCCGCCCGAAGGGAATCAGGTTCAACAGCAGGGCGAGAAAAAGCGTCAGCACGATGAACCAGTTTCTGACCGGCAGCAGGATGCGGCGCGAGGAATGGATGGGTTGCATCAGGGTGCCTTTTTCTTGACGCGCTTGCCGCGACCCGGCTGCTCGGCGATTGACGGCGCATCGTCCGGTTGCGGCGGCAAGGCGAGGCGCCCGCCGAGGACCAGGGCCAGTCCGTGGCGCTCGACGCCGGCCAGCGGCTCGCAAGTGATGCGGGCAAACGAATAGGAACTGTCGCGATCGATCTTGGCCACCTTTGCCACCGGCAGGCCGGGCAGGTAAACGCCGTCGAGACCGGACGTCACCAGCATGTCGCCGATCTGTATCTCGGCGTTCGCGGCGAGGAAACGCAATTCCATCATGCCGGCACCGGCACCGGCGAGCACCGCACGCAAGCCGTTGCGCTGCACCTCCACCGGAATCGCCTGGTCCTTGTCGGTAAGCAGCAAAACTTCCGCGGTGAGCGGGAACACCCGTGCCACCTGGCCGATGACGCCGATGTCGTCCACCACCGCCTGGCCGGCGGCGATGCCGTGCTGGCTGCCCTTGTCGATGATCACGCGCCGCGAAAACGGATCGCGAGCCGCGTAGAGGATCTCCGCGATGCGGCCCTCGGCCGGCAGGCGCGCGCGCATGTCGAGCAGGGCGCGCAGGCGCTTGTTCTCCAGTTCGAGATGCTGCTGGCGCAGCAGGAGATTGGCGGTACCGAGCTGGCGCCGGCGCAGTTCCTCGTTTTCCCGCAAAAGGGTGGTCTGCCGCGAAAAGTAGGCGCCGGCATCGCCGGCGGCATCGATCGGCATCCAGGTGATGCGCTGCAGCGGCCAGGCGACGGTGGCGACCGCGAGGCGCGCCCATTCCAGGGTGTGAAAGCGCAGATCGGCCAGCAGCAGGATCAGCGACAGCGAAACAAAAAAAGCCAGCCGCACGAGCGGCGCCGGACCCCGCTTGAAAAAGGGTGGCGGAGCATGGCCGGCGACGGACATCAAGGCAGGTACACTCTCAGAATTGAAACCCCGGTGGTGCCCCGCATTTCACGGCCGCGGGGCCAGCTTGCAAGCTACACGGGGCGGGCCTTACTCGGTGGCGAAAATACTGCCTAGTTTGTCCATCTTTTCAAGCGCCATGCCGGAGCCGCGCGCGACGCAGGTCAGCGGATCATCGGCGACGATGACCGGCAGGCCGGTTTCCTCGGTCAGCAGGCGATCCAGGTCGTGCAGCAGCGCGCCGCCGCCGGTCAGCACCAGGCCGCGTTCGGCGATGTCGGCACCGAGTTCGGGCGGGGTTTTTTCCAGCGCGTCCTTGACCGCCTTGACCACCTGGTTGAGCGGCTCGGAAAGCGCTTCGAGCACCTCGTTGGAGGAGATGGTGAATTTGCGCGGAATGCCCTCGGCGCGGTTGATGCCGGAGACTTCCATTTCCTTGACTTCGGCGCCCGGGAAGGCCGAGCCGATGGTCTTCTTGATGTTCTCGGCGGTGTTGTCGCCGATCTGCATGCCGTAGTTGCGGCTGATGTAGGAGATGATCGCCTCGTCGAACTTGTCGCCGCCGACGCGGACCGAATTGGCATAGACCATGCCGCCCAGCGAAATCACGCCTACTTCGGTAGTGCCGCCGCCGATGTCCACCACCATCGAGCCGGTGGCGTCCGACACCGGCAGGCCGGCGCCGATCGCCGCCGCCATCGGCTCCTCGATCAGGTACACCTGCGAAGCGCCGGCGCCCAGCGCCGATTCGCGGATGGCGCGGCGTTCGACCTGGGTCGACCCCGAGGGCACGCAGATGATGATGCGCGGGGAGGGCGAAAACAGACGCGACTCGTGCACCCGCTTGATGAACTGCTTGAGCATCTGCTCGGTGACGGTAAAGTCGGCGATCACGCCGTCCTTCAGGGGCCGGATCACCGAAATCTCTTTCGGATTGCGGCCGATCATGGTCTTGGCCTCCTTGCCCACCGCCTGGATGGTTTTCTTGGCGTTGGGGCCGCCTTCGATGCGAATGGCGACAACCGAGGGTTCGTCGAGCACCACGCCCTTGCCACGCACGTAAATCAGCGTGTTGGCGGTACCGAGGTCGATGGCGAGATCATTTGAAAAATAGGAGCGGAGAAAGCCGAACATCATAATTCCATTGTTGAAGCCCGCCCGGGAAAGGCTGGGGCCAGAAGGTCGCATATGATAACCTATCGCGCCCGTCGATTCGGAGCCTATTTCTGCAGGAAACAGGCCCGTTTGCAGACTGGTCCACACTACCTGCCCCCACTCGCCATCATGTCCCTGACCCTGGAAGACGTCGCCCGCATCGCGCTTTTATCCCGCATCGAACTGTCGCCCGCAGAGCGCGAATCCACCCGCGACCAGTTGAACGGCATCCTCGGCTTCATCGAACAGTTGCAGGCCGTCAATACCACCGGCATCGAGCCGATGGCGCACGCCGTGGACGTGGTCCAGCGCCTGCGCCCCGACGCGGTCACCGAAACCGACCGGCGCGCCGATTTCCAGGCCGTGGCGCCGGAAACCGAAGCCGGGCTCTACCTCGTGCCCAGGGTCGTCGAATGAGTGATCTCTTCAATTCGTCGCTGCGTCAGCTGGCCGCAACGCTCACCGCCAGGAAAATCTCCGCCGTCGAACTGGCGACCCTGTTTCTCGACCGCATCGATCGGCTCAACCCCGGCCTCAACGCCTTCATCGCGCTCGATCGCGACAAGACCCTGGCCCAGGCGCGTGCTGCGGACGAAAAGTTGAATGCCGGCGCCGGCGGCACGGCGCTGACCGGCATCCCCTTGGCGCACAAGGATATTTTCTGCACGAAAGGCTGGCGCACGAGCTGCGGCTCGAAGATGCTGGAGAATTTCGTCTCGCCCTACGACGCCCATGTCGTCGAAAAGCTCGCCGGCGCCGGCATGGTCACACTGGGCAAGCTCAACATGGACGAATTCGCCATGGGCTCGTCGAACGAGACCTCGCATTTCGGACCGGTGAAGAACCCGTGGGACGTCTCCCGCGTGCCCGGCGGTTCCTCGGGCGGCTCCGCGGCCGCCATCGCGGCGCGACTCGCCCCCGCGGCGACCGGCACCGACACCGGCGGCTCGATCCGCCAGCCGGCGGCACTGTGCGGACTGACGGGACTGAAACCCACTTACGGCGCCGTATCGCGCTACGGCATGATCGCCTTCGCTTCCAGCCTGGATCAGGCTGGACCGATGGCCAAGAGCGCGGAAGACTGCGCGCTGCTGCTGAATGCCATGGCCGGCTTCGATCCGCGCGATTCCACTTCGCTCGAACGCCCGACCGAGGATTACGCCCGCGATCTGGAGAAACCGCTGGCCGGACTGCGCATCGGCCTGCCGAAGGAGTTTTTCGGCGACGGCATGGACGCCGACGTACGCGCCGCCGTCGACGCTGCACTGGACGAGTACCGCAAACTCGGCGCGATCACGGTCGAGGTGCAGCTGCCCAACTCCGGCCTTTCGGTGCCGGCCTATTACGTGATCGCGCCGGCCGAGGCCAGCTCCAACCTGTCGCGCTTCGACGGCGTGCGCTACGGCTATCGCGCACCGGAATATTCCGACCTCGCCGAGATGTACTCGCGCAGCCGGGCCCAGGGCTTCGGCGCCGAAGTGAAGCGCCGGATACTCATCGGCACCTACGTGCTCTCCCACGGCTACTATGACGCCTATTACCTCAAGGCGCAGAAAATCCGCCGTCTCATCGCCGCCGACTTCCAGGAAGCCTTCAAGGTCTGCGACGTCATCATGGGTCCGACCTCGCCGTCGGTGGCCTTCGCCTTCGGCGCCAAGAGCGCCGATCCGGTGCAGATGTACCTCTCGGACATTTACACGATATCCACCAATCTCGCCGGCCTGCCGGGCATGTCGCTGCCCTGCGGCTTCGGCAACAACAACATGCCGGTGGGCCTGCAGATCATCGGCAGCTGGTTCGGCGAGGCGAAAATGCTCAACGTGGCGCACCAGTACCAAAGAGTGACCGACTGGCACACCCGCATGCCGAAGGAATCGAAATGAGCCGGTGGGAAGTCGTAATCGGGCTGGAAACCCACGCCCAGCTGCAGACGAAGTCGAAGATATTCTCCGGCAGCAGCATCGCTTTCGGCGCCGAGCCCAACGTGCAGGCCAATGCCGTCGACATCGCGCTGCCCGGCGTGCTGCCGGTGCTCAACCGCGAGGCGGTGGTCTGCGCGATCAAGTTCGGCCTTGCCGTGGGCGCCACGATCGCCCCGCGCTCCATCTTCGCCCGCAAGAATTATTTCTATCCCGACCTGCCCAAGGGCTACCAGATCAGCCAGTTCGAGATTCCGGTGGTCGCCGGCGGCGGTCTGGCCATAAGAGTCGGCGCCGCCAATGACCCAAATGCGACGGCGACCGAGAAGTTCGTGCACCTGACGCGCGCCCACCTCGAAGAGGATGCCGGCAAATCGCTGCACGAGGATTTCCATGGCCGCACCGGCATCGACCTCAACCGCGCCGGCACCCCTCTGCTGGAAATCGTCACCGAACCCGACATGCGGTCAAGCGCCGAAGCGGTCGCCTACGCCCGCGCGCTGCACTCGCTGGTGCAATGGATAGGCATCTGCGACGGCAACATGCAGGAAGGTTCCTTCCGTTGCGACGCCAACGTCTCGGTGCGCCGCCCGGGCGAGCCGCTGGGTACCCGGCGCGAGATCAAGAACCTCAATTCCTTCCGCTTCATGCAGCAGGCGATCGACTTCGAGGTGCAGTGGCAGATCAACGAAATCACCGAAGGCCGCGCCATCCGCCAGGCCACGGTGCTGTTCGACCCCGATACGGGCGAGACACGCTCGATGCGCAGCAAGGAAGACGCGCACGACTACCGCTACTTTCCCGATCCCGACCTGCTGCCGCTGGAAATCCGGCCGGAATGGATCGCCGAGGTCAAGGCCGGCCTGCCGGAACTGCCGCAGGCAATGAACGCGCGGTTTCAGTCGGAGTACGGGCTTTCGGCCTACGACGCGTCAATCCTCACCGCCACGCGGGCCATGGCCGATTTCTACATCGCGGCCGTCGCCGCGGCCGGTGCCGGCAACGCCAAGACCGTCGCCAACTGGATCATGGGCGAACTCGCAGCACGCCTGAACAAGAACGACATGGCCGTCGACGCCTCACCGATCTCCGCGACGCAACTCGCCGGACTGATCCAGCGCATCGCCGACAACACCATCTCGAACAACATCGCCAAGAAAGTTTTCGAGGCCCTGTGGAACGGCGAAGGCAGTTCCGCCGACGAGATCATCGAGAAGCAGGGGCTGAAGCAGATCACCGATACCGGCGCGATAGAAGCCCTGGTCGACGAAGTCCTTGCCGCCAACCAGAAGTCCGTAGAGGAATTCCGCGCCGGCAAGGAAAAGGCCTTCAACGCCCTGGTCGGCCAGGCCATGAAGGCGACCAAAGGCAAGGCCAATCCACAGCAGGTCACCGACCTGCTGAAGAAGAAACTCGGCGTCTGACTACCGGTTTGCCTTTGCGGGATTGGGAGCCACCGGTGCAGGTGTAGGTACCGGTGCCGGCGCGGGTGCCGCGGCCGGCGCGGAAGGAACCACAACAGGAGCAGGCGCCGCCGCGGGCGCCGCGGCAACTGAACTTTCGTCCATCTTCTTGCCGGTAAGTTCGAGATAACGCTTCTTCTCGTCGGCAAAGCGGATTCTGACCTCTTCCTTCTCCTTGGTCTTGTCGGCAATGGCCGTCTGCTGCGCCTGGATATCCTTGTCGTTGTCGCGGATCTGCCCCTTGACGGAATCAGGCACCGGCTTGCCTTTGTAGAACTCCTTGTCGGCATCGAGCTTCTGCTTCTTCTTCTTTGCTTCCTCGAGCCGCTTTTCGGCTTCCTTGATGCCTTTGTCAATCTCGGCCAGGTTCCTGTCCCGCACCGCATCAATATCCTTTGCGCTGGAATAAGTGGCCAGCAAAGCGAGCGTGCGACGACGGTCTTCGGCGGCCTTCTTGGCATCCGCCTCTTTCTTCGCCGCTTCGGCATCGCGGCGGGCCTGCTGCTCCTGCGTCAGCGGCGCTTCAACCTTTTTTGACACAAAACCACGATTGTCGCGCTCTTCATACGCCCGGCCCTGGCATGCGGCGGGCAAAAAATCGCCGCACACCTTGCGCCCGTTGGCGTCATCGCAGCAATAGATGCGGGTCTGGGCAGAAGCGCTCAAAGCGAGCAAAGAGGCGGAAACAGACAGCAGGGCGGTAATCAGTCGCATTGGGTTCTCCCTAATTCAGAGGACAGAATATCACTCGATGCCATAAAGAGCGCGGTAAGCACGCACGGCAGCGAGCTTGTTTTCAAGTTCCGGATGGCCGGACAGATAATCGATCAAATCGGTCAAACTGGCAACGCTGATGACCGGAATGCCGTAATTCCTTTCCACCTCCTGCACCGCAGAAAGCTCGCCCTGACCGCGTTCCCGACGGTCCAGCGCGATGACCACCGCGGCAGGCGTCGCACCGGCATCGCGGATCAACTCCACCGATTCGCGCACCGAGGTGCCTGCCGTGATCACGTCATCGATGATCAGCACACGCCCCTCGAGCGGCGCGCCTACCAGCGTGCCGCCTTCGCCGTGATCCTTGGCTTCCTTGCGGTTGTAGGCGTAGGCGGTGTTGCGCCCCTGGCCGGCAAGCGCCATCGCCGTGCCGGCGGCCAGAGGAATGCCCTTGTAAGCCGGGCCGAACAGCACATCGAACGGGACGCCCGAGTCAAGAATGCGGCGCGCGTAGAAGTTGCAAAGGCGCGAGAGGGAGGCGCCGTCGTTGAACAGGCCGGCGTTGAAAAAATAGGGGGTCAGGCGACCCGCCTTGGTTTTGAATTCGCCAAAGCGCAACACGCCCAGCTCGCAGGCGAAGGCGATAAACTCGCGGCTCAGCTCGCTGCTCACGTTAAAGCTGACATTCGCATTCATTAACCCATTCTACATGCGGAAGCACATGCTCCGAATAGTCGCCCTGAATCTCAATGGTATCCGTTCCGCCGCCAACAAGGGATTATTCGAGTGGCTCGAAACGCAGCAGGCCGATATCGTCTGCGTCCAGGAACTCAAGGCGCAACTGGCTGACCTGACTCCCGCGCTGCTCGCCCCGGCCGGCTTCACCGGCTGCTTTCATGCCGCCGAAAAGAAGGGTTACAGCGGAGTCGGCATCTATTCGCGGCGGCGGCCCGACCGCATCGTCGAAGGGTTCGGCAATGTCGAGTTCGATGCCGAAGGACGCTACCTGCAAGCTGACTTCGGCAAGCTGTCGGTGGTCTCTCTCTACCTGCCGTCCGGCTCCAGCTCCGACGAGCGCCAGCAGGCGAAATTCCGCTTCCTCGACCAGTTCCGGCCGCAACTGGAGCGCCTGGCGGGCGAGGCCGGGCGCGACGGGCGCGAAATCCTGCTTTGCGGCGACTGGAACATAGCGCACCGCCCGATCGACCTGAAGAACTGGAAATCCAACCAGAAGAACTCCGGTTTCCTGCCCGAGGAACGGACCTGGCTGTCATCCGTCTTCGACGACCTGGGCTGGGTGGACGTGCATCGCCGGTTGATGCCGGAGGCGACCGGCGAAGCCTACACCTGGTGGTCCAACCGGGGCCAGGCCCGGGCCAACAACGTCGGCTGGCGCATCGACTACCAGATCGCAACACCGGGGCTGGCGGCAACGGCACGCCGCGCCAGCGTTTTCAAGGACCGGCGCTTCTCGGATCATGCACCGTTGATTATCGATTACGACTTGCCTGCCATATGACATAGATCATTGCAGCGCTGCTGTAAAATCGGTAGCCTTCAATCTGTAGTCATTCAATTTCAGGAGAAAACCATGAGCGACATGACCGATGTCACCAAAGACAAACTGATTGCCGACGTCAAGCTGGTAATTGCCGACACGGAAGAACTGCTGCGCGCCACGGCGGGTCAGGCAGGGGAAAAAATCGCCGATATCCGCGCCAGAACCCAGGATCGCCTTGCGGCGGCCAAGATCAAGCTGGCCGAAGCCGAAGCCGTCATGGTGGACAGGGCCAAGCAGGTCGGACGCGCTACCGACGACTACGTGCATGACAATCCCTGGCGTTCGGTGGGTGTTGCCGCCGGCTTCGGTTTCATCGTCGGCCTGCTGATCGGCCGTCGCTGAACCCGGCCATGGTTGACGCGGCGGGCAATCCGCCGGGCCAGCGCAGGCTGTTCGCTTCGGCGAAAGGCCTGCTCGGCACCGGCATCAGCCTGCTCCACAATCGCCTTGAACTCCTCGGCGTCGAAGTGGCCGAGGAGCGGGCGCGGCTGGTTTCGGTGCTGGCTTACGGCGGCGCGGCGTTTCTTTGCCTGGCCGCAGGCCTGATCTTCCTCGCCATCTTTCTCACCGTTTTGATGTGGGACAGCAACCGCTTGCTCGCGCTCGGAGTCTTTTCCGCACTTTTCATCGGCGCCGGCATCACCAGCCTGACGCTGGCCTTGAGCCTGGCAAAATCGGGCTCGAAACTGTTTTCCGCCAGCCTGGCCGAACTGCGCAAGGATCATGAAGCCCTGTCGACCGGCGATGCCCCAAGGTCACAGTGAACTCCACCGCCGTTGAACTTGCCCTGAAGAAGCAGCGGCTGCAGATCGCCAGCGACGGCTTGCGCGCCGACTTCGGTCTTGGCGCGTCAGGCCTGATGCCGGTCTTCATCGGGGCCGACATGGCGGTCGCCGTTGCGCACTGGGTCCGGCGCAACAAGGAACTCGTCGTTGCGATGGGCGTCGCACTGCTTGTCATTCGACCGAGGAGCGCCGTGGGCTGGGCGCGTCGCGCCTTCGTCTTCTGGCGGATCTGGCGCAATTTTGAAGAATTTCTGGATCGCCGCCTGCCACCTCCCCGGCGCCGGTAATCCTTGACCAGAGAAAAGGCCCCCATCGCTGGAGGCCTTGGTATGACTGGTGGTGATGAGTGGACTTGAACCACCGACCCCCGGATTATGAATCCGA
>CAIZKA010000042.1 GCA_903933395.1 uncultured beta proteobacterium
AAACTGGGAACTGTCTGCCGCGCGGGCGGCCAGCGTGGTGCGGCTGTTTATCGATACCGAAGTGGATCCGCGGCGCCTGACGGCGACGGGCTATGCGGATCAGCGACCGGTTGCGGACAATGCCACGTCAGAAGGGCGGCAGAGCAACCGTCGCGTGGCTATCACGATCGAGTCACGAGCCACGGACCAGCGGGTGGACGTGCCTCTCCAGGACTGAAATCCCCTGGAACGAGCGGCGTAGCGGGGCAGATTCACGCGCTGCCCAGCGGTCGCCGGCCAGCCCCGGTCTGGCGCTGACCATCGGCGCCATAAGTGCCGGGATCGGCGGCTTTGCCCAGGAGTGCGTCGAGCGCTTGCTGGTTTTGCTGGAGACCAGCGGCAATCAGCTTGCCATTGATCTCATTGTCGCGCCTGGCTTTGCCCGCCAGATCCAGGTAGAGCTTCCAGACATTGCGCGGGGAGCCTGCAGATGCAGCCGGGTTGGCTGCCAGCCAGGCGTTGACGCCTTTCAGTCCGGCGCCGAAACCGGCAGCGTCAAGTGCGGTTTCGCGTTGTGATTCGAGAACGGCGATGCGTGTCGCCAATTCGGATTTTTTCCCGGCGATCGCAGGCAGTTGATCGACGTCGCCGGAAATGAGAGCGCTGCGCTCGGCGGTGATGATGTCAATGAAACGTTTCAGGTCAGCGACCGTCTGTTCCAGCAGAGTGTCGATTGCGGTCAAGGCGATGAGTCGTTCAGGCGGTCGGACGGTCTTTCGCCAGCAGGTCGCGCACATCATCAATCAGGCGACTGGCGATTTTTTCGGCGTCGATCTTGAAATGGCCTTCGGCTATCGCTTGCCGGATTTCCGCCACACGCTGACTATCGAAGGGAGCCGTTGCCGCGCCCAGCGCCGAGGTCTGTTGCAGGTGCATGGATACCGACGCATCGCCGGCGGCCGAGGAAGCCGGCGTTGTTGCAGCACTCGCCGCAGCCTGATTGCGGGCCTTCAGGGGAGTGGCGGGCGAGGGTATCGAGGAGTTGATTTTCATGGAATGCACCTGCTAAGGTTTTGAGCTTGCCAGACTTAACGGCCCCAGACGGCCGGACTTTAGCATTTACCCGAAAATTTTTCCTGAAATCGCCAGAAAAGCGAAGAACCATTCAAGAGCGGGCGCTGATGTGGTGAGGCGGCAGATCAATTGGACACCCCGACCGTGCCGTCGTTTCGCGCGATGCCTCTGATGACTTCTCCCGAAGCGAGGCGCACCTGGACGACCTGGCCCGCCGCGGCGTTGTTCAGCGCGCGCCCCTCGCTGGAGACCTGAAACCCGGCTCCTGCAGCCACTACCTTTACGTTCTGGCCCTGTTTTACCACCAGCGGCTGATTCAGCATGGCGGCGCGCAACGGTCGATTGGCGGGCAGGGAAACATTGGCGGACTGACCCAGCGCGTGGGCCGGGTCCGTCAATACGTCCGCCGGCAACTCGGCCAGGTCACCCTGGCGGAGGGTGATGTCGGCCTCGGCGATCAACTGACCGGCGCGCAGGGGGCGGGAGCTGACCAGATAGTCGACCGCGACATGAATCTGCACCGGGACATACAGGCTCCATGTGGCCCCTTCGGTGCAGCGTACCTTGACATGAGTGCGTCCCCACGGCCGGGCGGCGGCATCCATCGACACGTCGACGTTTCTGCAGCCGGCTGACAGGCTGCCGGCATTGATGGCGCCGACATCGGAGCGTGCCTTGCCCGGCAAGCTCTGGTTCTGGACTTGCAAAAACTCCTCGATGGCTCGCTGGATGGGTTCTACATCGGCCGCCCGCGCTGCGCTTCCGATCAAAAGGAACAGCGAGAAGAACGCGGAGAGGAGGGCGGCGACCGGCATGTGCATGGCTTAAGAATACATCACGATGCCTTTGTCACGGATGCGTTCGGCAGATTCCGGGGCACATCCCGTTTCGGGCGGCAACTTTTGCCGTGTCGTTGTCACGCATTTGCCACGGCGAGGGTGACTCTTGCCGGCAGCGGTCGTCGTGAAGCCCGGTTTGTTGCTGGCAGAGGGGATATCGGCACATGGCATGGATGCTGCATAGATCACGCTATAAAACTTTTTTGAGCACTTTGCGACCGATATCATGATCGACCGGATTGGCGACAAACTCAGGGTTCAGCATGCCGCACTCGACGTGCTGGCCCATCGGCAGGAACTCCTGGCTTCCAATATTGCCAATGCCGACACACCGCACTTCAAGGCACGCGATATCGACTTCAAGGATGCGCTGGGTGCGGCGCTTGCCGGACGTCGGAGTGGCGATGTCGGCATGCTGGCAACATCGCCGCGGCATCTGGGAGGTGCAGCCGGATCGTCCTTCGCCGGCGCCGTCAAATACCGCACGGAATTTCAGCCCAGCGTCGACGGCAATACCGTGAATATGGATATCGAGCGCAGCGCTTTCGCCGAGAACTCGCTGCGACTGGAGGCCGCTCTGACATTCATTAACAGCGATTTCAAGACCTTGCAACTGGCGATGAGCCAGTAAGCGCCATGAGCTCATTCAGCATCTTTTCCATCGCCGGTTCCGCACTGACTGCGCAATCGGCCCGCCTCAATGCAGTTGCAAGCAATCTGGCCAACGCCGACAGCGTGGTCGGGGCCGATGGCCAGCCGTATCGCGCCAAGCAGGTGGTATTCAAGGCGACGCCGGTCGAAGGTGGCGGCATCGGGGTGCGGGTTACGCGAGTGGTCGAGAGCGCGGCGCCGCTGCGCAAGATTTACGACCCGTCGAACCCGGCGGCGAACGATCAGGGCTATGTCGCGATGCCGAACGTGAACGTGGTCGACGAGATGGTCAACATGATTTCCGCATCACGTTCATACCAGAACAACGTCGAGGTGCTGAACACCGCAAAGTCCTTGGCGCAAAAAACGCTGGCGATCGGGCAGTAGGCCCTTTAAAAGGAAGATGACATGACAACAACCGTAACTGCAGGGGTCTCAGGCGTTGCCCAGGCGCTGATCGATTCGGTCAATGGCGCGGCAAGCACGAAAGCCACGAACACCACGAACGAGGCGCAGGATCGCTTCCTGAAACTGCTGACGACCCAGCTCAAGAACCAGGATCCGCTGAACCCGATGGACAACGCCCAGATGACTTCGCAACTGGCGCAGATCAGTACCGTCGATGGCATCGAGAAATTGAATGCAACCTTGCAGAAGCTGCTGTCGAGCACCGTCGATGGCGAGGCCATGCAGGCGGCCGCGCTGGTAGGGCATCAGGTGATGGTGGCCGGCAGCGGACTCAAACTGACGGACAGTGGCGCGGCGGGTGGCCTGGAACTGACCGCGGCGGCGGATCGGGTGGTTCTGACCATCAAGGACCCCAACGGTTTGCCGCTCAAAACCATTGACCTCGGCGCCCTCGACGCTGGCGCACACAACTTTGCCTGGGACGGCAAGACCGATTCCGGCGCGCAGGCGGTAAATGGGACCTACAGCATCTCGGTTGCCGCCAAGCGGGGGAGCGAGACGGTGGGTGCATCACCTCTGGAACTTGCCGGAGTGGTGAGTGTTAACCGAAGCAGCCAAGGTGTAACGCTCGATCTCGGGCAACTTGGACTGGCAAGAATGAGCGACGTCAAACAAATATTCTGAGCGGGAGAAAAACATGGGCTTTCAACAAGGTTTGAGTGGTCTTAGCGCGTCTTCCAAGGCGCTTGATACCGTCGGCAACAACATCGCCAACTCGGCAACGGTAGGCTTCAAGAGCGGTTCGGCACAGTTCGCCGACGTTTTTGCGGCATCCCTGAGCGGTGCCGGCGCCTCCCCGGTGGGGATCGGAGCCAAGGTGGCGGCCATCGTTCAGCAATTTACCCAGGGCAATATTTCCGTCACCAACAATCCGCTGGATACGGCGATCAATGGCGGCGGATTTTTCCAGATGGACGATGGGGCCGGCGGAACGGTCTACGGCCGCAACGGCCAGTTTCAGCTCGACAAGGATGGCTTTATCGTCAGCGCCCAGGGCTTGCAACTGAAGGGCATCGCGGCCGTCAATGGCGTGATTGCGGCCGGCTCGCCGGCGGTCCCGCTGCGCCTGTTCGACCCGACGCAGAGTTTGTCCGGTACGCCGCAAGCGACGGGTGGCAGCACGTCGGCGACCGGGATTCAGGCCAACGTCAACCTCGATTCGCGGCTGGGTATCCCGGTCACCGCGCCATTCGACTTTGGTGATCCCACCTCATACAACCAGTCGACGGCGACGACCATCTATGACAGCCTGGGCAATCCGCACACGTACTCGATGTATTTCGTCAAGGGTGCGGCTGCAAATACCTGGAAGGCCTATGCGACGATCACGAACCCGGCTGGCGCAGTACCGACGTTTCTCGATCTGTCCGGCGGCGGCGTGACCGCTCTTGGGACCTTGACCTTCAATACATCGGGCGCGCTCACCTCGCCGGCGCTTGCCGCATCGCTCACCGATGCGCAACTGGGTTATTCCGGAGCGGTTACCTCGCCGCAGTTATTTCCGGTCGATTTCAGCGGATCCACCCAGTACGGCGCGCAGTTCGCGGTGAATGCCATGGTTCAGGATGGATACGCTTCGGGTACGCTGGCCGGCTTCAATATCGGCAAGGATGGCGTCGTGCTGGGTCGTTATACCAATGGCCAGACCAACCCGGTGGGCCAGGTCATCCTTGCCGGTTTCCGCAACCCGCAGGGTTTGCAGCCCCTGGGCGACAACCGCTGGGCGCAATCGCCGACGAGCGGCGATCCGATTATCGGCGTGCCGGGATCCTCCGGCCAGTACGGCGTGCTGCAGGCCTCCGGACTTGAAGATTCCAACGTGGATCTGACGGCCGAACTGGTCAACATGATCACTCAGCAGCGGTCCTATCAGGCCAACGCACAGACCATCAAGACGCAGGACAGCATCCTGCAAACCCTGGTCAACCTGCGCTGAAAGTCGGCGCTGACGACACGGCGAACCAAGAGACGAACCGGGCGGCGACATGGACAGACTGATCTACACGGCAATGACCGGTGCCAGCCAGATGCTGAACCGGCAGGCGGCGGTGGCCCACAATCTTGCCAATGTCAATTCGACCGGGTATCGGGCCGAGGAACACCAGTTGCGCGCTGTTCAGGTGCAGTCAACTGCCCAGCAGAAGGGCCTCGCGACGCGCGCTTTGACCGTCGATGCCAGCACCCACACCAACTACAGCTCCGGCCCGATGATCACCACCGGTCGGGCGCTGGACATGGCCGTGCAGGGATCCGGCTGGATTGCCCTGCAATTGCCGGACGGCAGCGAGGCCTATACCCGCAACGGCAGCCTCGAACTCAATGTCCTGGGAATTGTCCAGACCCGTAGCGGCTTGACCGTGCAAGGCGACGGCGGGCCAATCAACATCCCGCCTGAGCAAAAAATCAGCGTAGGCAACGATGGCACGATCTCCACGCTGCCGGAGTCGGGCGTCCAGAACACGGTAAGCATTATCGGTCGGGTCAAGCTGGTCAATCCGCCGGCATCCGATCTGGTTCGCGGCGAAGACGGCCTGTTTCGTCTGCGTGACGGCTCGGCTGCGCCGGTTGATGAGGGCGTCAAGGTCGCGACTGGAACCCTCGAAGGCAGCAACGTCAATCCGGCTGAACAAATGGTGGCAATGATTTCGCTGGCGCGGCAATTCGAGATGCAATTGAAACTGCTGTCGACGGCCGACGCCAATGACCGGGCCGCAACGCAAATTCTCTCCTTGCGCTAGGAATACGCCATGAGCCACGCTTCCCGAATTGCCAGGATCGATCCGAACGTGCAACAGACACCAGGGAGATCTGAATCATGAGTTTTGCATCGAGCCTGAGCGGACTGAATGCCGCCTCGACAGCGATCGACGTCATCGGCAACAACATTGCGAATTCGCAGACCATCGGCTTCAAGAGCTCGCAAGCGCGCTTCGCCGACCAGCTCGTCGCCGCGGCATCCGGCGATCCGTCGGCCGGAGCAGCAAGCGGCGGCGTCAGTGCGGACATCCTCAACCAGAAGTTCGATCAGGGAGTTGCGCTGCAAAGCGACAACCCGCTCGATATGGCGATCACCGGGCCGGGGTTCTTCCGCCTGAACAGGGGTGGCGAAATTACTTATACCCGCGATGGCCAGTTTCAACTGACCTATGACGCCAGCACACCAAACCAGCGCGCTGTCGTCAATCGCAGCGGTCTCAATGTGACCGGGTATGCGGCCGACTACAGCACTGATCCCCAGGGCGTGATTGCAACGACGTCGGCGCCACAGAATATTTTCATTGACCCGGTCATGCCTGCCGCCGCCACCAGCAGGGTGTCGGTCGGTGCCAGCCTGGACGCGCGGGCCGCTCCCCCGACGGTCGCACCTTTCGCCGCGAACAATGTACTGAGCTATAACCATTCGACGGCGCTCGCCGTGTTCGATGCGACGGGCGCCACCCATGACCTGAGAATGTACTTTTCAAAATCCTCGCCGGGGAATCTCTGGGATCTCCATACCACGCTGGATGGCGCCTCCCAGACCGGGCCGGTCAGCCTGAGTTTCGATACCGATGGCTTGATGACGACCGCCATGCCCCTGGCAGCGCAGACCTACGCCCTGGGTGGTGGCGGCAGTTTGTCCGTCACCCTTGATCTGGACGGAAGCGTTCAGTACGGCAACCCGTTCGGTGTCAGCTCGATGACCCAGGATGGCTACGGTGCCGGCGCGATTGACGGCTCGGTCGGCATCCGCGTCGGTACCGATGGCGTCATTAGCGCGTATTACTCCAACGGCCAGTCGCGCAAGGTGGCGCAGGTCGTGCTCGCCAATTTCGTCAATCCCAATGCGTTGATCAGCCTGGGCGACAACCAGTGGTTGGCGAATGCGGATCCGGTGAGGGGTACCGGCGCGGAACTTCTCGATACGCCAAGAGGGAGTCGCGGATTTGGGCTGGGCAGCATTCAGGGATCCGCCAGGGAGCAATCCAATGTCGACCTGACGACCGAACTGGTGGCGCTGATCCAACAGCAGCGCAACTATCAGGCGAGCGCTCAGAGCTTGAAGATTCTTGACCAGGTTCTGCAAAACCTGGCGCGAGCCACCTGAGCCATGACCGCAATCAAACCTTTCCCGCTTTGTCAGGAGTAACTCACGATGATGTATTCCCTCTGGACTTCCAAGACTGGTCTGGATGCACAACA
The DNA here is from genome assembly GCA_903933395.1 of uncultured beta proteobacterium. Taxonomy (GTDB): domain Bacteria; phylum Pseudomonadota; class Gammaproteobacteria; order Burkholderiales; family Rhodocyclaceae; genus Sulfuritalea. The sequence goes on from CAIZKA010000042.1 coordinate 7,194, forward strand.
GATCTCGATGGATGTCATCGCCAACAACCTCGCCAACGTCAGCACCAACGGCTTCAAGCGCTCGCGCCCGGTGTTCGAGGATCTGCTCTACCAGACGTTCCGGCAGCCTGGAGCGAACTCTTCGCAGTTGACCCTGGTTCCTTCCGGCCTGACGCTCGGCACCGGAGTGAAAGTGGTCTCCACCGAACATATCTTTACCCAGGGCAGTGTGCTGAAGACCGACAACCCGTTCGACCTGGCGATTCAGGGCAACGGCTTCTTCCAGCTGGAGATGCCCGACGGAACGCTGGCCTATACGCGAGACGGTTCATTCACCAAGGACGCCACCGGCCGGGTTGTCAACGCCAACGGCTATCCACTGAGCCCGGCCATCACTATTCCGGCCAGTGCCACCAGCGTGACCATTACCCGTGATGGAATCGTTTCCTATACCCAGCAGGGATCGACCACGCCGACCCAGGCCGGGACGATTCAACTTGCCAGCTTTGTCAATAACGGCGGCTTGCAGGCTAGCGGGGAAAATCTGTTTGTTGAAACGGCTTCATCCGGAACGCCGACGCCGACGACCCCGGGTACCAGCGGCACCGGTTTGCTCAATCAGGGTTACGTCGAAACATCCAACGTGAACGTGGCCGAGGAACTGGTGAACATGATCGTGGCACAGCGCGGATACGAGATGAACTCGAAAGCCATCACCACCGCGGATGCAATGCTGGCGCGACTGGCCCAAATGTAATGGCAGCGTGATGAAGATCGGAGTGCATCATGAATAAATCATCTTACTGGCTCGTGGTCGGCCTTTCGTTGGCCGGTTGCGTGACGACCGCACCGTCGACAGCGGTGCATCAGCCGATGACGGCCCGGCCGGGTATTGCCATCCCCCCGAGCGCCGGCGCGATTTTCAATGTTGGCTCGGCGCGGCCCCTGTTCGAAGACCGGCGTGCCCACTTTGTCGGCGACACGCTGACCGTCAACATCCAGGAGAAGGTGCAGGCGTCGAAGACGTCGGAGAACAAGACCACCCGCAGCCAGACGGTCGATGTGAGCGTGCCCAACATGAAAAACCTGCCTTTCAAGGGCGTGGAGCACACCACTTTGTCCGCCAACGACAGCAACAACTTCAATGGCAAGGGCCAGAACACCTCGTCCAACGATTTCACCGGCACGATTACCGTGACCGTGATCGAGGTCTATCCCAACGGCAACTTGCTGGTGTCGGGCGAAAAGCAGATCGGTCTTAAGGAGGGCGAGGAGTTCATCCGTTTCTCGGGGGTGGTCAACCCGAATACGATCACCTTCGCCAATACCGTTGTTTCAACGCAGGTGGCGGATGCGCGCATCGAGTACAAGGCGAATGGCTTTATAGACTCGGCTCAAGTCATGGGATGGCTGTCGCGCTTTTTCCTGATTATTCTGCCATTTTGAGGAGCCTGACATGACACGGATTGAAAAGGGCTTTCTGATGTTTCTCTGGGTGCTTATGACGCTGCTGGTCATGGACACGGCGCGTGCCGAGCGCATCAAGGATATTGCATCGATTGCCGGCGTGCGAAGTAACCAGCTGGTCGGCTACGGCCTGGTGGTTGGTCTGGATGGCAGCGGCGACCAGACCACGCAAACGCCGTTTACCGTGCAGAGCGTCATCAACATGCTGTCCGCGATGGGGGCCAATCTGCCGCCAGGCCTGTCGCTGCAATTGAAAAACGTTGCCGCCGTGATGGTAACGGCCAACTTGCCCGCTTTCGCCCGTGCCGGACAACTGATCGATATCACCGTCTCGTCGATTGGCAACGCCAAGAGTCTGAAAGGCGGCACGCTGATCCTCACCCCGCTGAAAGGGGCGAACGGACAGGTCTACGCGATGGCGCAGGGCAATCTGATGGTGGTTGGCGCAGGCGGCTCGGGTGCGGGTTCCAAGATCACCGTGAACCACTTGTCTGTCGCCCGTATTCCCGGAGGCGCGTCGGTCGAACGTGAAGTGCCGATGCCGCTGGGAGAGGGTGACTTCGTCTATCTGGAGTTGAATGCGACGGACTTCGGCACGGCGCAGCGGATGGCCGCTGCCATCAACCGGGTGGTGCCGGGAGCCGCCACGGCAGCGGATGCCCGCCAGATTCGGGTACGCGCGCCGACCAACCCGGATGAGCGCGTAAGCTTTCTCGGTCAGATCGAGAGCATCGAGGTGACTCCGGTGAGAATGGCGGCAAAGGTTATTGTCAATAGTCGCACCGGCTCGGTGGTGATGAATCAGGACGTGCTGCTGGACAACTGTGCCGTAGCGCATGGCGCTCTTTCGGTTTCGGTCACCACCGAGAATTCGGTGAGCCAGCCGGCTCCGCTGTCCGGCGGACAGACCGTGAGCGTGGCAACTTCACAGATCGAGATCAAGCAGGAAGGCAGTTCACTGATCAACGTCAAGGCCGGCGCCAATCTCGCCGACATCGTCAAGGCATTGAATAGCCTGGGGGCCGGTCCGCAGGAGCTGACGGCCATTTTGCAGGCAATGAAATCGGCGGGCGCCTTGCGTGCCGAGCTGGAAATCATTTGATTGTCGTGGTCAGGGAAATGTTTGCCGCCTTGCTTTGGCGACTGATTCTGCTCCTGTCATGAGATCCTGACCGTTGCCATGACCACCGCTAACAACATAGCCCCGCTGTCCGCGCCCGCGAACGTTCTCGACGTCAACAGCCTTGCCACGCTCAAGCGTCAGGCGGGCAAGGGTGATCCGGCGGCGAACAAGGAGGTCGCCAGGCAATTCGAGGCGTTCTTTTTGCAGATGGTCATGAAGTCGATGCGCGATGCCACTCCGCGCCAAGGAATATTCGACAGTGATCAGACGCGGATGTATGAATCCTTGCTCGACCAGCAGCTTGCCCAGGTGCTTGGCGGCGGCAACCGGGGTACGGGCCTGGCGGCAATGATCGAGGCGCAGTTGGCGCGCCAGAATCAGGAACCCCGGCCTTCGGAGGGCCCGTTGCCGTTGCAACCCGCCGCGCCCGCTTTTCGCCTGCCGCAGGAGAACGCGCTGCCCCTGCGGCGCGATGCCGCGCCGGCCTTTGTTCCCCTGCGAAATCTTCCCGCTCCGGCTACCGCCGTTTCGCCGGCGCCGACTTTTGCGGCAGGCACCACCACCTTGTATACAGTAGTTCCGGGCGATACCTTGGGCAAGATCGCGGCCCGGACAAGACCGGAAGGCGTCAGCCTCGATCAGATGCTGGTTTCCCTGTTCCGCAGCAACAAGGATGTGTTTGTTGCCGGCAACATGAATCGCCTCCAGGCTGGAAAGATTCTTTCAATTCCGGATGCCGAGACCGCGAGCCAGATTTCTGCCGGTGAGGCGCGTAAGGAGATTCTCGCCCAGGCAGCCGGTGTTAACGCCAATCCCAACCGGCTCGCCACGGTCGCAGCGGCATCCGAGCCGGCACGTGCGTTCGTCGAGCGTTTGCTGCCGGTGGCGGTCGCCGCCGAGCAGATCACCGGCATTCCGGCGCACTTCATGGTGGCGCAGGCGGCGCTGGAAACCGGCTGGGGCAAGTCCGAGCCACGCCGTCCCGATGGCAGCCCGAGCTTCAACAGCTTCGGCATCAAGGCCGGCGCCAACTGGCGCGGGGCGACGGTGGACGCGACCACCACGGAAGTGATTGCCGGCCTGGCGCAGACCCGCGTCGAACGTTTCCGTGCTTACGGTTCCTACGAGGAAGCGTTTGGCGACTACGCCAATCTGCTGGTCAGCAGCCCGCGCTACGCTGCGATTCTTGGCGCGCATGAGCCCGGCCGCTTTGCCCGCAGTTTGCAGGCCGCCGGGTTTGCCACCGACCCGCAGTACGCGGCCAAGCTCGAAAGCATCATTGGCGGCACGACGCTGAGGCAGGCTCTGGCCGGCTGAACGGCAGAGCACCGCGGCCAACGCGCCCCGCTGCAATTCCGTGGCCTGGTCCCTGTAATCCGAAGGCCTGGCACGCCGGTTGCTCCATTCCTCCTGAACCCTCAACTCACGGCAATTTTTGCCGTTATTCAGGTTCCATCGTGGAGTGATCATGAGCGTTTTCAGTATCGGCATCAGCGGGCTCAATGCGGCACAGGCCGGGATGCTGACGACCAGCCATAACATTGCCAATGCCTCGACTGCGGGTTACAACCGGCAGCAGATCGTCCAGGGGACGAATACCCCCATCTCTACTGGTGCGGGTTTCGTCGGGCAGGGGACGCATGTGCAGACCGTCATGCGGATTTATGACCAGTTTCTCGGTCGCCAGGTATTGAGTGCGGAAGCCGGCGCGGCGGAGATGGACGCCTATCGGGCGCAGATCAGTCAGATCGACAATCTGCTGGCCGACCCCAGCGCAGGGCTGTCTCCCACGCTTGCCGCCTTCTTCAAGGGTGTGCAGGATGTCGCCGCCAACCCGGCCTCGATTCCCGGTCGCCAGTCGATGCTCTCTGCCGCGCAGGCTCTGACGGCGCGGTTTCAGGCGCTGGATCAGCGGTTCACAGAAATCCGCGATGGCATCAATCAGCAGATTGCCGGGCAGGTCACCCAGATCAACACGTACAGTTCGCAACTGGCGGAAATCAACCAGCGCATCATCCTGGCACAGGCGAATGGCGCCGATCAGCCGCCCAATGATCTGCTCGATCAGCGCGACCATATGCTGAAGGATTTGAACGCGCTGGTTCGGGTCAGCACGGTCGTCCAGGGAGATGGCAGCTTCAACGTCTTCGTCGGCAACGGACAGCCCCTGGTGGTGGGCAATCAGTCCTATCAGTTGAAGGCGGTACAGGCGCCCGATGATTCTGAGCGCATCACTGTCGCCCTGCTCGGCGTTGGCGGCACGGCGCTGACCTTGCCCGAGTCACAGGTTGCCGGCGGCAGTCTCGGCGGCCTGCTCAACTTCCGCAGCCAGACCCTGGATGAGGCGCAAAATGCCCTCGGCCGCATTGCACTGACCCTGGCGCAGAACTTCAACGACCAACACCGGCTGGGACAGGATTTGACTGGAGCGCTTGGCACGAATTTCTTCAATGTTTCAGCGCCAACGGCAAGTGCAAGCAGCCTCAATGCCGGATCAGGGGCGCCTACAGTGAGTATCGATGCACCGACGATCGACAGACTCACCAGCAGCGACTACCAGCTCGCCTTTGTCGGCGGCAATTATCGCCTGACGCGCCTTGCCGACAATCAGGTACAGAACTTTGCGACGTTGCCGCAGACGGTCGATGGCATCACGATCGCGGTCGGGTCGTGGCTGCCCGTCGCCAATGACAGCGTGTTGATCCAGCCCACCCGCGGCGGCGCCGGAAGTATTGCCGTTGCGTTTTCCGATGCACGCCAGGTTGCCGCTGCCGCGCCGATTCGCACGGCAACGGCGCTGATCAATACCGGTACGGCGAGCATCAGCGCGGGGACGGTGAATGCGCCGCCGCCAACCAACGCCGGTTTGCAGCACAAGGTGACGCTGACCTTTACCAGTGCGACGACCTTCGATGTGCGCGATGTCACCACGGCGACCACGCTCGCCAGCGGCGTTGCCTACGCCAGCGGCGCCAATATCACCTACAACGGCTGGGCGACGCAGATCTCCGGCAACCCGGCGACCGGCGATACCTTCACCGTCGAGGCCAATACCGGCGGCGTTGCCGACAATCGTAACGCCGCGCTGCTGGGATCCTTGCAGACGCGCAGCACCATGATTGGCGGCAGTACTTCAGGGCCTACCGCGTCCTATCAGTCGGCCTATACGCAGATCGTCAGTGCGGTCGGCAGCAAGGCCAACGAAGTGGCAGCAATTGGTGCCGCCCAGCAAGGGTTGGCCGATCATGCCACGCAGGCTTTGCAGTCACTCTCCGGCGTCAATCTGGACGAAGAGGCAGCCAACCTGTTGCGTTATCAGCAGGCGTATCAGGCATCGGCCAAGGTGCTGCAAATTGCCGGCAAGGTGTTTGATGAAATTCTTGCCCTCGGCCGATGATCCGGCATCGATAGAAGGAGAACCCCATGCGTGTCAGTAGCGGAATGATCTTCGATGCCGGCGTCGCCAGCATCAACCGGCAAACGGCCTCGCTCCTGCATCTGCAGCAGCAGGTGGCCTCCAACCGACGGATTCTGGCGCCGAGCGATGACCCGGTGGCCGCCGCACGGGCGCTGGAGGTGACACAGGCGAGTGACGTCGCTGCTCAGTTCAAACAGAACCAGAATTACGCCAACTCGGCTCTGGGGTTAGAAGAAGTGCACTTGGGCAGTGCCGGCGATATCCTGGCGCGGGTGCGCGAACTGGCGGTTCAAGCCGGCAATACCAGCCTCGCGGCGTCAGATCGCAAGGCCATTGCCACCGAGTTGCGCGCGCGATTCGAGGAGGTGCTGGGGGTCGCCAACGCCACCGACGGCACGGGCAACCATATCTTTGCCGGTTTCATGAGCGCGGCAACGCCGTTTGGCGGCACGGTGGAGAGTATTCTGTCCGGCGCTGAAATCGGCTATGCGGGTGACGACGGGCAGCGAAAGCTTCAGCTCTCGCCCACGCGGTTTCTCGAGGTCAGCGATTCGGGGAGTGAAGTATTCAAGCGAGTTCGCAACGGCAACGGCTATTTTGCTACCGGTTATGCCGCGGGCAATACCGGTACCGGGGTCGTCGATTCCGGAAACATTACCGATCCGGCCAAGTGGAATGCGCTGGTGGCCAGAAATTTCAGCATCAATTTCAGTGTTGATAACGCCGCAGTGCCGCCGGTGACTTACTACGATATCGTGGATACAGCCAGTGGCAACTCAAAGCTGACGGGGTTGGCGCCCGTGTTGCCGCCTACTGCAGCGACCGGCCAGCGGGTTTATCAAAGCGGTCAGCCGATCATTCTCAAGAACCAGGGCATCGAGCCGGCTTTCGACTTCGGTGGCAGCGTATTGATCACGGGCGCTCCGGCGGATAACGATGGATTCAGCATCGCGCCGAGTTCGTCGCAGAGCGTTTTTGCTACCTTGGCCCATTTGATCGGCGCGCTCGAAGCGCCCGGGGGAACGCCGGCTGCCAATGCCAAATTGGGTAGTGAAATTGGCTTCGCCCTGACCAACCTCGACCAGTCGACCGACAACATCCTGCGCGTGCGTGCCCAGGTCGGTTCGCGCATGAATGAGATCGAGTCGCTGGGCAAACTGAACGAAGACCTCGACTTGCAATATCAGCAGACTCTGTCTGACCTGCAGGACCTCGATTATGCCAGGGCGATTTCCGATCTGACGCGCAAGCAGACTGACTTGCAGGCGGCGCAGCAGTCCTTCGTCAAGATTTCGCAGCTTTCGCTGTTCAACTACCTATGACGCCGTTCCGCCAGCGCCGACTCTTGCTCGCTGTGTCACTGGCTCTTTGGCTGGCGGGTTGCAGTTCGTTAAGCTCGACGAGCCAGAATGGCAGTTCATCAAGCTCGACGAGCCAGAATGGCAATTCATCCGGGACCAACTTCCTCATTCCGGACAAAGCACTCTACATTTCCAAATCAGTGCAGATCCCGCTGGAGAACCTCGTGGGGTGGGGCTTGTACGTCGGCACAGCCTGGCTGATTCTCGACCCCCTCGCACCCAACTGGGACATCGAGCAGGCAAGTTTCCCTGATCGTTACTACCATCTCTCGCTGAAGATGAAGCGGGTCTATACCGGCGGGGCGGGCGAGGCGCGTGTGGTGTTTCACCAGCGGGCCAGGGAATTGATGCGGGAGAACGGATTCGATGCCTATTCGGTGGTGGAATATACCGAAGGGCTTGACTCGTCGATACTCGGGTCGCAACGGGTCGCCCAGGGCGTGATTCAACTGACACGCAAATAAGCCGGGTGATTCATCCGGCGGCTGCGCGCAGCACGGTCTCCATCGCGGTAAAACCGCTGCTGAACACGCCTTCCATGGCGTCGCCGATATAGGGCAGGGACAGCAGCAGTACGAGAAAACCCAACGCCAGCGTGACCGGAAAACCTACCGCAAACAAGTTCAGGGTCGGCGCGACGCGGGCCAGAACGCCCAGTGAAATGTTGGTGACCAGAAGCGCGGTAATCAGCGGCAGGGCCAGCATCACCCCCAGAGAAAACATCATGGCCGAGGCCGTCAGCAGCGATGACAGTGCTGCCGCATGAAACGGCGTGGCGCTGACCGGCAGCAGCGTAAAGCTTTCGGCCAGCAGCGTGAGCGTCAGCAGATGGCCATTCATGGCGAGAAAAATCAGGGCCGTCAGGAGCCCGAGAAATGCCGCAATCACCGGCGTTTCGCCGCTGCTGCCGGGATCAAAAAATGTGGCGAACGAGAGTCCCATCTGCAATCCGATCAGTTCGCCTGCAACATCGAGGGCGACGAAAGTGATGCGCAGGGCAAAGCCCATCATTACGCCGATCAGCATTTGCTCACCGATAACGGCCAGGCCCAGCCAGGAGCCCGCAGGAATCGGCGCAGGTGCGGGCAGGGCGGGGGCAAGTGCCAAAGCGATCGCCAGACCCGTGACCAGGCGGATACGCACCGGCAAAGCCGCATTGTTGAATACCGGTGCGGTAGCCAGCAGCGCAAGAATTCGCGTCAGGGGAAAAATGAACAGGCCCAGCCAGGCATCGAGCTGTGCCGAGCTGACGGAAATCATTAGCCGATGACTCCGGGAATCGATCCGTAGAGGCGCTGCATGTAATCGGTCATCATGGTGATCATCCACGGTCCGGCAAGAATCAGCGTGATGAAAATCGCCACCAGTTTCGGCACGAAGGAAAGCGTTGCTTCGTTGATCTGCGTTGCCGCCTGAAAGATGCTGACAATCAGTCCGGTTACCAGTGCGGCGATGAACAGCGGTGCGGAAACCAGCAAGGTAAGTTCCAGCGCACCGCGGCCGATTTCAATGACCGTGGTCGGGGTCATTGGCCGAAACTCAGGACCAGCGAGCCGACCAGCAGGTTCCAGCCATCGACCAGGACAAACAGCATGATCTTGAAAGGCAGGGCGACGATGACCGGCGACATCATCATCATGCCCATCGACATCAGCACCGAGGCAACGATCATGTCGATGATGAGAAACGGGATGAAAACGATGAAGCCGATCTGGAAGGCCGTTTTCAGTTCCGAAGTGACGAAGGCCGGAATCAGGATGCGCATGGGAATCTCTTCGGCCCTGGCCGGAACGGGCTGCCTGGCGATTTTTGAGAATGTGGCGAGATCGGCGTCGCGCACCTGCTTGAGCATGAAGGTGCGCAGCGGCACGGCGCCTTTTTCCAGCGCCTCCTGAAAGCCGATCTTGTTTTCGGCCAGCGGCAGATAGGCTTCGTTGTAAATTCGATCGCCGACCGGGGCCATGATGAAAAAGGTGAGGAACAGCGCAAGACCGACCAGCACCTGGTTCGGCGGCGAGGTCTGGGTACCCAGCGCATGACGCAAAAGGGAGAAGACGATGATGATGCGGGTGAAACTGGTCATCATCAGGATCAGAGCCGGCAGGAAGGTGATGCCGGTGAGCAGCAGCAGCGTTTGAATCGAAAGCGACCACTGGACGCCACCACCCGCTACCGGGGTGCTGGTGAGCGCAGGCAGCGCCTGGGCAAATGCCAGCGCCGGCGACAGCAGGAATATCGCGAGGATGCGCGCCGGCATGCTCAACGCCGCCGCATCAGCTGCTGGAGCCATTCGGGAACAGCCGTCGTTGCAGGTCCGGGCGGCGGTTCCGCAACGGGCTGGCGAGGAATTTCGGCAAGGGCGGAAACATGGCCCGGCGCAACGCCCAGCACCAGCCAGGTGCTGCCGACTTCAACGATGACCACGCGCTCGCGCCCGCCAACCGCGGTGGCGGCGACGACCCGCATCAGCCCGGCTGCCGCGCCGCGTGGTGCCGTGAGTTTTTTCAGAAGCCAGAGGCTGCCGACCAGCAGCGCCAGAACACCGCCCAGGCCAAGAAACATCTGCACCAGGCTACCGCTCACCGATGGCGCGACGGCTGCTTGCGCCGAGACGTCCGCGGCGAGCAGGAAACCAATGACGAAGAAGGCGATAAGTTTGCGCATGCGCACCTGAAACCGCATCGCCGCGTGGCGGCGGAACAGCGGCGTAAATATTGGCGCAAGCATAAAGCCACGACGGCTTGAAAAGCCGTGAAGCAAAGGGGGTAAGCGCCGACTTATCAG
>CAIZKA010000043.1 GCA_903933395.1 uncultured beta proteobacterium
CACCGCCCGCCACCAGGAAGCCGCGGCCCGCCTGCCCGCTGCCGAGGATGCGCTGCAGGCGGCCGGCACGGATGTCACCGAGGCGCGGCGCAGCCTGAGCGACGCCGAGCAGGCACAGCGTCTGGCCGAGGCCGACAAGGGACATGCGCAGCGCGCGCTGGAAAACCTGGCGCAGCGGCGCAGCCGGCTGGAGCAGGATCGTCAGGCCCTGGGCGCCCCCGACGCGGCCTTGCTGGTCGCATCGCAGGAGAACGAGAAGGCTGCGGCGGCGGCACTGGCGGCAGCGCAGGAGCGCCAGGTCGCACTGCAGGCCGCCGTGCCTGCGGCCGAGGCACAGTTGCGCGCCGCCCGCGAAGCGCTGCAGGCGGCCCATCGCAGCCTGACCGAGACGCGCGCCCGCCACGACGCACTGGCCCAGTTGCAGGCCAAGGTCGCACAAAGCGGCGAGATCGGTGACTGGCTCAAGGCGCGCGGTCTGGCCAATGCCAAACCCTTGTGGCAGGCGATCCAGGTCGAGGCCGGCTGGGAAACCGCGGTCGAGGCCGTGCTGCGCGAACGTTTCTCGGCCTTGACAGCCGATGCGGATACCGTGCGCGCCGCACTGGCGTCGCCACCGCCCGCGATCATCTCGCTTGCGCTCGTGGATCGCCATGGAAACGGCCAACCCCCCAGCCCCCTTCCAGCGGAAGGGGGTGACGGTGGCTCGCTGCGCTCGAATATACCGGCGCCGGAAAGCCTGCGCAGCAAAGTCCGTTGCGACGACTTGCGCTGGGCCGGGGTGCTCGACGAATGGCTGGCCGGTGTCGCAGTCGCCGACGACCTGAGCACCGAATTGCCGCTGGCGCATGGCCAGCGCGTGTCGCGTGCCGGACATCTGCTGACGCCCGCCGGCCTCACGCTGTACGTGCCGGACGCCAAGACCCACGGCGTCATCGAACGCCAGCGCGAGATCGACGAACTGGCCGGCGTGCTCGTCAGCCGTGCCGCCGCCGAAGATGCGGCGCGCGAAGTGCAGCGCGCGGCCGAGCAGTCGCTGGCCGAAGCCCAGGGCCAGCTCGGCGCGGCCCGCCGTGTAATGCAGGAGGCGCAGCAGGCCTTTCATGCGGCGCAGGTGGAGGCGCTGAAACTGGCGCAGGCGCAGGCCCGTTTCGACGAGCGCTCGGCGCAGATCGACCGCGACCTGGCCGAACTGCAGCGCCAGGACGAGACCGAGCAGGCCCGTCGCGGGCGTGCCGAGGCCGAAGGCGAACGGCAGTGCGAGCGCCTCGGCGAGGTGCGCGGGCGCCTCGAGCAGGCGCTGGAATTGCACCGGCAGAAGGATGCGGCATTGCGCGAGGCGCGGGCACTCGAAGTCCAGCTTGGGCGTGAAGCGCAAGAGGCGGGTTTCTCCGAACGCGAGTGCATTTCGAAGCTGGAAGACAATGCGCGTGCCGGCGCCACGGCCGGCAGCCAGTTGCAGCGCATCGAAAGCGAAACCGGCGCCGCCCGCACGGAACTGGCCGGCATCAGCGACACCGTGCTGCAGGAACAATTGCATGCGGCGCTGGATGGCAAGCGCGGCAAGGAGTCGGCGCTGGCGGAACGGCGCAACGTGCTCGAAACGGCGGCCTCGGAGCTGCGCAGCCTCGACGAGCAGCGCATGAAGCTGGAGCAGGGCGTGGTTCCGCTGCGCGACAAGATCAACGACCTGCGGCTCAAGGCGCAGGCGGCGCAGATGAACGAAGAACAGTTCCGCGAGCGGCTGGCCGAAGTCCGCGTCGTCAGCGAGGACGACGAAGCCCCCTTCCTCGACGAACTCAACGCCGGCGGCGCCGACAGGCTCAAGGACAGCGTCCTGCAAGGCGAAATCGTCCAGATCAGCGCCGAGATCGAAGCGTTGGGTCCGGTCAACCTCGCCGCGCTGGAGGAACTGGCGACGGCCTCCGAGCGCAAGGGCTTCCTCGACGCCCAGTCGGCCGATCTGAATGAGGCCATCGGCACCCTCGAAGACGCCATCCGCCGCATCGACCGCGAAACGCGCGAGCAGTTGCAGGAGACCTACAACTCGGTCAACCAGCATTTCGGCACGCTCTTCCCGCAGTTGTTCGGCGGCGGCGAGGCGCGGCTGATCCTGACGGGCGACGAAATCCTCGACGCCGGCATCCAGATCATGGCGCAGCCCCCTGGCAAGAAGAACACCACGATCCACCTGCTGTCCGGCGGCGAAAAGGCGCTGACGGCGATCGCCCTGGTGTTCGCGCTGTTCCAGCTGAATCCCGCACCGTTCTGCATGCTCGACGAAGTCGATGCGCCGCTGGACGATTCGAACACCGTGCGTTTCTGCGACATGGTCAAGCGCATGTCGGTGCAGACCCAGTTCGTCTTCATTTCGCACAACAAGATCGCCATGGAAATGGCCCAGCAACTGATAGGCGTGACCATGCAGGAACAGGGCGTGTCGCGCGTGGTGGAAGTCGATATCGAAGAAGCGCTGCGTCTGGCCGACGAGCAGCAGGCCGCGTAGCGGACGGAAAAACTGGCATGACTTTGAGAGACACCGGGAATGATGAAAGTCACGCCAGTTTTCCCTCTCCCCCAACCCCTCTCCCCCAAGTGGAGAGGGGAGCGTCGTGAGTCGCTGACGCGACTTTCACACTAACAGGTGGCTTGAACATGGCAATCAGCGAACTGCAAATCGCTTTGATCGGGGCCGGAGTGGCGGGGGTGGCCATGGTCTGGGGCTACAACATCTGGCAGGACCGCCAGCACCGCAAGACGGCCGACCGGATATTCAAGGGCGGC
>CAIZKA010000044.1 GCA_903933395.1 uncultured beta proteobacterium
CTGGCCATCAGCCTCGAGCACCTGCGGCAGAACAAGCTGGCCGCACAGTACTACAGCCTCGCCATCGCCGCCGCGCAGACCCGCCCCGCGGGCTTCGACAGAGCCCAGGCAACGGCGCGCCTGCAGGCCCTGCAACGCTGAGAGTCCGAATCGGCCGGGAGCGACATCGTGCAGGAGCCAGCTAGCTGGCGACGTGTGAGTTTTTCGCGAGCAAGCCCGCTCCCGCGACAGAAATCTTCGGCCGCCGCGTTTGATGTCGAGAATGCCAATTAGCCTCCTGTTTTACATGCCATGGGGCTTGCCCTCGCAGGTAGATGCGGGATAATGATGCTCGTATGAATTCACCACCCTCCAGCCGTCGACCCATTGGTCAAATCCTCATCGCGCAGGGCGTGATCAGCGAGGATCAGCTGCGCATTGCACTGCTGGAGCAGATGAAGTCCAACCAGCCGGTGGGCAAGCTGCTGGTCGCCCTGGGATTCGTCTCTGAAGCCACGCTGCGCGATGCATTGGGGGAATCGCTCGGCCACAAGCCCGTCGATCTGTCCAATTCGATCATCGATGCGGATGCCTTGCGCCTGGTGCCGCGCGAACTGGCCAAGCGGCACGTGCTCCTGGCGCTCAGCTATGCGCCGCGCGAACAGCGGCTCACCATCGCCATTGCCGATCCGAACGACATCGTCGCCCTCGACAAGCTGCGGACGCTGATTCACCCCGACCTGCTGATCGAAACCCTGATTGCCGGCGAATCGGAAATCGCCCGCGCCATCGACCAGTATTACGGCCATGAACTTTCGATCGACGGCATCCTGCATGAAATCGAGACCGGCGAGATCGACTACCGCAGCCTGTCCGCGTCGCTCGATGAATACAGCCAGCCGGTGGTGCGCCTGGTGGATGCGCTGCTCACGGACGCCGTCAAGCATGACGCCTCGGACGTTCACTTCGAGCCGGAAGCCAACTTCCTGCGCATCCGCTATCGCATCGACGGCATCCTGCGCCAGATCCGCGCCCTGCACAAAACCTACTGGGCGGCCATGGCGGTGCGCATCAAGGTGGTCAGCGGCATGAACATCGCCGAAACCCGGGCGCCGCAGGACGGTCGCATTTCGATCAACATCAGCGGCCGCCCGGTCGATTTCCGGGTGGCCTCGCAACCGACCATCCACGGCGAAAACATCGTCCTGCGCATCCTTGACCGGCAGAAAGGCATCGTACCGCTCGACAAGCTGGGCCTGGACGATCAGCAGATGACGATGATGAAGCTGATGGTGGCGCGCCCGGAGGGCATCATCCTGGTCACCGGCCCCACCGGCAGCGGCAAGACCACCACGCTCTACTCGGTGCTCAACCACATCAATGAAGAGGGCGTGAACATCATGACCCTCGAGGATCCGGTCGAATATCCGATGGCCATGATCCGCCAGACCTCGGTGGCGGAGTCCGCCAAGCTGGATTTTGCCAACGGCATCCGCTCGATGATGCGCCAGGATCCGGACATCATCCTGGTCGGCGAAATCCGCGATGCCGACACCGCCGAAATGGCCTTCCGGGCCGCCATGACCGGCCACCAGGTGTTCTCGACCCTGCATACCAACTCGGCCCTGGGTGCTATCCCGCGCCTGCTCGACATCGGTGTGCTGCCGGACATCATGGCCGGCAACATCATCGGCATCATCGCCCAGCGCCTGATGCGCCGCCTGTGCGTACACTGCCGCAAGCCTTATCCTGCCGAGGCCCACGAATGCAAGCTGATGGGGGTCGTCAGCGGCCAGCCGGCCCCCATTCTTTACCGCTCCGCAGGCTGCGACCACTGTGAATACCAGGGCTATCGCGGCCGCATCGCCATCATGGAAATGCTGCGCCTGGACCACGATATCGACGACCTCATCGCCCGGCGCGCGACCCAGCGCGAAATTCGCCACCTCGCCCGCGAAAAAGGCTTTCGCCCCCTCTCGGACGACGGCCTGCGGCGTGTGCTCGACGGCTCTACCTCGATTGAAGAAGTCGGTCGCGTCGTCGACCTGACGGAACGGATGTAAGCCTTCCACGGCATAGTGCCCCAACAGACAAACTCACACAAACCGCAACCATGGCCCTCTATGCCTACAAGGCGATGAACCCCACCGGCAGGACGGTGATGGGTCGTCTTGACGCCATCAACCTGATTGATCTCGAAATGCGCCTGAAGCGCATGGACCTCGACTTCATCAAGGGTGACACGGTGAAGCAAGGCGGCCTGATGAACCGCACGAAGGTCAGCCGCCCCGAGCTGATCCAGTTCTGCTTCCATCTGGAACAACTCGCGCGTGCCGGCGTGTCGCTGATCGAAAGCCTCACCGACCTGCGCGACAGCCTCGAAAGTCCGCGCTTTCGTGAAGTCATCGCCAGCATGATCGAGAGCATCGAAGGCGGCAAGACCCTCTCGCAGGCGCTGGCCGAGCATCCGCATACCTTCGACGGTGTCATGGTCAGCCTGATCCGCGCCGGCGAGGAGACGGGCGCCCTGCCGCAAGTCCTCAGCAATCTTGTCGAATCCCTCAAGTGGCAGGACGAACTCGCGGCCCATACAAAAAAGCTCATCATGTATCCAGCCTTTCTCGGCACGGTCGTGATCGCCATCGTCCTGTTCATGATGATCTACCTGGTGCCGAAGATGGCCGGGTTCATCCGCGGCATGGGGCAGGAAATGCCGATGCAGACGAAGATCCTGATCGCCACTTCCGAGTTCTTCGTCAATTACTGGTATGTCGTGCTCGGCCTGCCGCTCATCCTTGCGGGCATAATCGCCTTTCTGGTCAACACCAATCCCCGGGCGCACTACCGGTTTGATGATGTCAAGCTACGCCTGCCCTATATCGGAAACATCCTGCGCAAGATCATCCTTTCCCGCTTCGCCTCCGTGTTCGCCATGATGTACTCGTCGGGTATCACCATTCTCGATTCGATCAAGGCCACCGAGGACGTGGTCGGCAACCTCGTCATCCGGGAAGGCCTGCAAAAGGTCGGCGACCTGATTGCCGAAGGCCAGAACGTGACCGTCGCCTTCCAGCATGCCGGAATCTTCCCGCCGCTGGTCCTGCGCATGCTGCGCGTGGGCGAGAACACCGGTGCGCTGGATACCGCACTGACCAATGTCAGCTACTTCTACAACCGGGACGTGCGCGAATCCATCGAGAAAGTTCAATCCATGATCGAACCGGTCATGACCGTGACCATCGGATTGATTCTCGGCTGGATCATGATGGCCGTGCTGGGTCCTATTTACGACATCATCACCAAGATGAAAACCTGATGGCCGCCAAGCGCATTCTCCTTCTCGATGGCCCCTTGCTCACGGCACATCACTGGCACGCCGGCCACGTCAGGGTCGAGGGCGAATTCAGCCCCGAACCGGGGGGACTGGAAGCACTTGCCGCCTATCTGAAGAAACATCGCTCCAGCGTTTTCTACCTGCTGGCGGATGTCGCCGAAGAAGGCTTCCAGCTCGAAGATCTGCCCTATGTCCAGGGCGGAGACCGCAACGCCCTGCTGCAGCGGCGCCTGGGCCAGTATTACTACAGCACGCCATTGTCGACCGCGATATCAATGGGCCGCGCCAAGACCGGACGGCGCGATGAAAAGATCCTGTTTGCCGCGCTCACACGTGTCGAGACCTTTACGCCCTGGCTGGATGCGCTGCGCGAAGCGGAAACCAACCTTGCCGGAGTTTATTCGGTACCCCTGGTGCTTGCCGAATGCGGCAGCCAGCTGCTGGGAAGCGTCGGACCGGTCCTGTTCATCTCGCTGACCCGTGGCGGGGTCCGCCATAGCTTCTTCGATCAGGGCCAGTTGCATTTTTCGCGACTGTCGCTTCTCGCCACCAAGAGCCTCGAAGAAGTCGCCCGCACCACAGCCAACGACTCCGTCAAAATACTCCAGTATCTCCTCGCCCAGCGCCAGATTCCACGTGGAGCGCAGTTGCGCACCATCGTCCTTGCGCACACCGACCAAATCCCGACCTTGCAGGATTTCTGCGGCAGCACCGGCGAACTCCAGTTCGAATTTGTCGAAATCGCCGGCGTCGCCCGCAAGCAGGGACTCAAGGATGTCCCTGTCGACAGCAACGCCGATAACCTGTTCATCCAATGCCTGGCGACCAAGACTCCGGCGCAGCAGTTCGCCCCTGCCGCCGATACGCGGATCCATAGCCTCTGGCGAATCCGTTTTGCGCTTACCAGCACCGCCTGGCTGGTACTTGCCGGTTGCCTGCTGTAC
>CAIZKA010000045.1 GCA_903933395.1 uncultured beta proteobacterium
ATTCGAGGTCCTTGTCTTCGGTCAGGACCACGACGCCTTTCGAGTCGGTGGCGAATGCGTTGTGAGGCCGGGTCCAGTGGAGAAAATCCGAGATGTCGCGCTTGACCACGACGCCACCGATGAATTGCCCTTTGTCGTCCGTGACCGGATACGAGTAGTACAAGCCCGGTATCTTGCTGACCTTGCCGATTGCATATTGCCGGCCAGCCTTGCCACTGCGCGCCTGGTGGAAATACTCCCGCTCGCCATAGTTGGTGCCGACGAAACTGGCTGGCTTGTCGGCATTGCTGGAAGCGATGCAGTCGCCAGCCGCGTTTACAATCCAGATTACTTCGGCATTGAGCCCGGCTGCGGCTGCGGCAAGGAAGGCGTGCAACCCGGAGCGCTCACCCTTCTCCGTCCAGAGGCGCTTGCGTTCTTCATAGAGAAGGCTGGAAGGCGCCGCTCGTGGCCCGAATTGACCCAATTGACTTCGCACCGCTGTTTCGCTGGCAAGGATGCGTGGAACATTGCGAAGAGTTCCGAGGGCGTTATCGATTTCCTGCGTTAGCCCATCAATTTGCTTGCGCGCCTGGGCGAAGCCCTCCTGGTAAGCCAGGTCCGACATGTGGGCGCTGTAATAGATTGAACTCTTCCATGCCAATACGGCCCAGGCTGCAATGAGGATGCTCATTGCCTTGTAGACCAGGCCGGACGAACGACCCAGCGGACTACCGAAAAACTTCACGACGAGGACTACGGCGATGATCATGCTGATGACGATGAGCATGATCGATGCCAGGAACATGGGCGGCAGCTGGAGCCAGATCGCGGTCACTTCATTGCCTCGACGCGGTTGCGGCCATGTTGTTTTGCGCGGTAGAGCGCGTCATCGGCGGCCTTGATGAGCTGATCTATGTTTGCCTGCGTCGCACTCTTTTCCGCCACACCTATGCTCACTGTCAGATGCAGGGAGGTTCCTGTTGCGGCGAGGTCCTTGCGCTCGACAGACGACCGGATGCGTTCGGCGAGGAGCAGCGCGCCCTTGAGCGCCGTATCCGTGGCGATGAGCAGAAACTCCTCGCCGCCGAAGCGGCAGGTCACGTCCGGAGCGCGCGAAAAAATGCGCAGCGTATCGGCAAACTGCCGCAGCACGGCATCGCCGACGCCGTGGCCGTGGTTGTCGTTGACCTCCTTGAAATGGTCGATATCCAGCATCAGCACGGACAGCGGCCGGCGGCCGCGCTCGGCTTCGGCCCACTCCTGCGCCAGTCGCTCCATGGCATAACGGCGGTTGTGGAGGCCGGTCAGGACATCGGTGAGCGAAGCTTCCTGGGCGCGCTGGTTGGAGATGGAGAGTTCCAGCAGGCGGCGTCGCAATTCTTCGTGCTCCTGCCGCAGCAACTGCTGCTCGCGGATGATGCGCATGCCGGCTTTCAGCCGTGCCTGGAGCAGCTTGCCTTCCACGGGCTTGGTGATGTAGTCGTCGGCACCGAGATCGAAGGCTTCGGCCAGTTTGTCGTCATCGTCGAGAGTGGTGAGAACCATTATGTAGATGGAGCGGCCTAGCTCTGTCTGGCGCAGGCTCTGGATGAGTTGCAGGCCGCTGCGCTGCGGCATCAGCAGATCGGTGATCACCAGTTGCGGCTGGTGGAGCAAGGCCTGCGCCAGACCCGCGCTGCCATCGCGTGCCACATGCACCGTGTGACCGGCGGCGGTGAGGAGCTTCTGCAGCAGCAGGCACACGGTCGGGTCGTCATCGACGACGAGAATGGTGAAGTGTTCGAGTGTTTCCGGGTCCGCCGTGACGGTGTTTCCGGCGGTGATCTCGAGTGAGGAAAAGGGCAGCACTTCGGGTGCGGCGATTTCGAGCAGCACGCTCCAGTCTTTCCATTCGCGCAGCATCTGATCGCCCAGTGGGGCCAGATTGCCGTCCGCAATGCCGAGCTCTTGCGCCGGGGGCAGGAGTTTGAGGAATTCCTTGCCGCGTTCTGATTGCGGCATGAAACAGAGGTCGGCCATTCGCGCCCCCAGGTACAGGCAACCGACCAGGCGAGCACTGCGCGACCCCGCGTCGAAGTCTGCGAGTTCCGGAGTCTCATGGAACAGCACGGTATCGGCAAACAACTTGGGCAGGCCCCAGTCCAGCATCATGGCAGCGGCA
>CAIZKA010000046.1 GCA_903933395.1 uncultured beta proteobacterium
CCACCGTGCTGCTCGCCTACGGTCTAGAGGGACCTTCGGCAAGCCGCCCCGTGGATAACTCGTAACCGCAGAGGGTTCACTTAGAGAAACAGCAAATTCTGTCCTAAAGAACGGGGCCACCACTGCCGTTATGTCAGGTTTGAAAGAGCTGACGGTTGCCGCTGGTGTGCCATCGTAGGTCTTATCGAGGGCATTGCCGAACACCCACGCTTTCGCGTCCAAGGCCGCGCCGCCTGTCAACTTCGAGCCGTAGGCCAGAATTTCGGCGTTGGTCGTCGAGTAATCAATCGGATTGAAGCGAATGCTGAGTGCTCCGGCAAGGTCAGTAATGGTAATGCAGTTGGCAGGACAGGTAATGGCCACGGTGCCACCGATAATAGCTCCCGGCCCTGTGCCGTTGTTACCGGCACGCAGTACCACATTGCCCGTGGTAACCGACATCGCCGCATTGATGTTTACGTCGTGTCCGGCCGTGAAAGCAAGGTTTCCAGTGGTGGTGGTGATCGCCTCATTTACGTTGATATCGTGTCCGGCGATCAAGGCAAGACTTCCCGTGGTCGCGGTTATTGCCGCACCCACGCTAACGGTCACGTCCCGTACGGCGTTCAAGGTTAGCGTAGGCCCGGCCACGTGTGTCCATGTCAGTGTGTCATTGACAACGATATTTCCAGCCTGCGCGTCGGTGCCGCCGGCGCCGGTCGTTACGATGACGCTGGTACCCGCGTTAAGCGCGGTCTGAATCGTTGCGGTGGTGACGATGGCGTTGTCGTTGGTGCTGGTGAAGTTCGGGCCGGCCGTGACGTTGGTTTCCGCACCGGCCGCTTGGATGGTGATGTTGTTCGGGTCGAGCAACCAGTCGCCACTCTTGCCACTCGGTGCGCTGGCATTGATCTTGATGCCAGTCACGTCCAGCCAGTGGCCAGAGGTTTCGATCAGACCGCCGTCCCCACCCTGCGTGCCACCACGCGCTGAAAAGCTTCCGTAGGCGCGCGTCGTGTCGTTTGCCCACAGCACGACTTTGCCGCCGCTGCCATTCGTGATTGCGTCAGCCGTGATCGTCGAGTCTGCGCTTATGTAAGTCGCGGAGGCATTCTCGACGTTGGAGTTCTTGCCCTGGTAGTCGCCGCCGATCAACACGGTGCCGCCGCCTGCGTCGCCGGACGCATCCATTTTTGCGCCGAGCAAACCGACATGGTGACCGGTAACTTCGATGCGGCCTCCGGTTTGTCCGGCGACCGTGCCGGAGGCATTCAGGGTGCCGCTCACACTCACCGTGCCACTTTGCCCGTCGCCCAGCAGCCTGATTATTCCGTTGTGGTTCTCGATGGTCTGCGCTTCGATGATGCCGGTGTTGTTAACTGCGCTTTGCAACAGGCTCGCCGCCGCTTTCGCGGTCAGCAGCACCTGGCCACCATCGGCCTGGATCAGGCCGCCATTCCGTGCCAGCGCGTTCACCGCGCCCTGATTTACCGTGACGTTGAGCAGGCCATCTCCGGCAACATCGAGCGTGATGGCGTTGCCGGCAGCGAGCGCCACCGTGCCGAGCCGGGCGACGATGGTGCCCTCGTTGCCTACGTTGGCGCCCAGCAGCGCGACATAGCCGCCGTCGGCGTTGATGGTGCCCTGATTCAGTACCGAAGCAGTGCTGCTGCCGGCAAACTGGTATCTGCCAGCCATGAAGTCGCTGTCGCTGATGTTGAGGGTGGAGGCAACCAGACCCCCGACATTCACTTGCGCGCCCTTGCCGAACAGGATGCCATTCGGATTGATCAGGAATACCTTGCCGTTGGCCAACAGGC
The DNA here is from genome assembly GCA_903933395.1 of uncultured beta proteobacterium. Taxonomy (GTDB): domain Bacteria; phylum Pseudomonadota; class Gammaproteobacteria; order Burkholderiales; family Rhodocyclaceae; genus Sulfuritalea. The sequence continues at coordinate 1,800 of CAIZKA010000046.1, forward strand.
TGCCGAGGATGCTCGACGGATCCGGTCCCAGCACCCGGTTGAGGGCGACAGAATTGCTGTTGGGCTGAACGAAGCGAACCACTTCGCCCTGGCCGATGCTGAAACTTTGCCAGTTGATCGCCACATTCTGGCTTGACTGGGTGATGGTCGTACTGCTCGCACCGTTGCTGATGCTGGCGCCACCAGCCACTACGGCGCCACCTACGGGCAATGCGTAGGCATTCGGGGCAAATGGCGATATAAGGGAAATTGCCAAGACTTCCAGAATGAAGTGCGCAAACGCGCCCTTGGCCCTTGTGCTTACCGAAATCTTCTTGCCAGCGCTCTTGGCACTTTCAGAAACGGCTACACACGTGCCCGTATTTTCATTCCATATGGATCGATAGGTAAGGTTCATGCAGTCACGCCACTATTTTTGCGGCACTTGTGAGCCAAGGCTGTCTTGGCCATTTCTGTGTCTGGCCCGTTGGAGCAGTCAGCTTTTCGCCTCCCGTCCTTTGTGTCCTGCGCAGATAGTGCGTGATGGCACCGGACCGTGTCGGTGCTTAAGCGCACATAGCGAGACACTGGAATGCGCACACAGTTTCACCAGAAATCCATTTCTGGACTCAGGCGAGCCTGTTTTTCTTCCCCGAAGCCTCCAGACGCTTATGACATAAGGCTATGCATAATGAACATGGCTAAAACGTGACGCGAATGGGGAAAATAAGTTAAATCAATGCATTACAGCGCTATTTCAGGCTAGCCCAAGCCCGATAAACCACCGGCAGCAGTATCGGAAGCTGCTGCTGCGCGCCGTCCATCTTAGACGTGTCTAAGATGGAGTCTAATAAAGCCAAGAAAAACGCCACCCGAAGGTGGCGTAAGTCTTTGAATCTTTGGCTCCTCGACCTGGGCTCGAACCAGGGACCTACGGATTAACAGTCCGGCGCTCTACCAACTGAGCTATCGAGGAATATCAAGAGGCGCGGATTATAGCCGCGCCTCCTGGGGCTCGCAATAGCTTTGTTACTTCTTCAGCACCGTGGCGATGGCCTTGGCGACGTAGTCAATGTTGCGCGTATTGAGCGCGGCGACGCAGATGCGGCCGGTGCTGACGGCGTAGATGCCGAATTCGGCGCGCAACTTTTCAACCTGTTCGGCCGTCAGTCCGGTGTAGCTGAACATGCCGCGCTGGACCTTGATGAAGTCGAAGCCCGTGGCACCGGCGGCGGTGAGCTTGTCGACCAGGCTGATGCGCATGGCGCGGATGCGATCGCGCATGCCGGCCAATTCATCTTCCCATTGCTGGCGCAGTTCGGGGCTGGCGAGCACGGCGGCGACTACGGCGCCGCCGTGGGTGGGCGGATTGCTGTAGTTGGTGCGGATCACGCGCTTGACCTGCGACAGAACCCGCGCCGATTCGTCCTTGCCGGCGGTGACGATGGTCAGCGCGCCGACACGCTCGCCGTAAAGCGAGAAGGACTTGCTGAAGCTGCTGGACACCACGAACTGCAGGCCGGAGGCGGCGAACAGGTCGAGCGCGATGGCGTCTGGCTTGATGCCGTCGGCGAAGCCCTGGTAGGCCATGTCGATGAAGGCGACGAGGTCGCGTTCCTTCACGGCGGTGACCACTTCGGCCCACTGGGCGGCCGAGAGGTCGGCGCCGGTGGGGTTATGGCAGCAGGCGTGAAGGACGAGGACGGATTTGGCAGGCATCGACGCCAGCGCGGCCTTCATGCCGGCGAAATCGACGCCGCGGGTGGCAGCATCGTAGTAGGCGTAGTTCTCTACCGTGAATCCGGCCCCTTCAAAGAGGGCGCGGTGGTTTTCCCAGCTCGGGTCGCTGATGTAGACCTTCGCTTGGGGCAGCAGGCGCTTCAGGTAGTCGGCGCCGACCTTCAGCGCGCCGGTGCCGCCCAGGCATTCGCAGGTGATGGCGCGGCCGGCGGCGAGTAGTGCCGAATCCTTGCCGAAGAGCAGGTTCTGCACGGCGTTGTTGTAGGCGGGGATGCCCTCGATGGGCTGGTAGCCGCGCGGCGGCTGGGTTTCCAGGCGGGCCTTTTCGGCGGTCTTGACCGCGCCCAGCAGCGGAATCTTGCCGTCGTCGCCGAAATAGACGCCGACGCCGAGGTTCACCTTGTTCGGGTTGGTGTCGGCATTGAATGCTTCGTTGAGGCCCAGGATCGGGTCGCGGGGCGCCATTTCGACGGCGGCAAAGAGAGAGGACATGAAGGCTCCGGGTACGGGAAGGGTTTAAAAGTCGGCGTTGGCACTACGGCAATTTAATGTTGCAGTGCGAAGCGCGCAATAATACCGCATCGGCCGACCCGATTCGATCAGGATTTTGTCGGCTTTCCATAAGCAAAACAGGGTGTTCGTGTGGCCGAGATTCATGAGCTGAAGGGCAGGGTAGTGGAGTTTCCGGGCAGTCACTGGCGCCTGCACCAGCCGTTCCCGCCTGCCGGCGACCAGCCCGAGGCGATCCGCCTGCTGACCGAAGGCTTCAACGACGGCCTGTCCTTTCAGACCCTGCTCGGCGTTACGGGTTCGGGCAAGACCTACACCATGGCCAACGTCATTGCCCGCCTCGGCCGCCCGGCACTGGTGCTGGCGCCGAACAAGACGCTGGCGGCGCAGTTGTACTCGGAGTTCCGCGAGTTCTTTCCGGAGAACGCGGTCGAGTACTTCGTTTCCTATTACGACTACTACCAGCCCGAGGCCTACGTGCCCTCGCGCGACCTGTTCATCGAGAAGGATTCCTCGATCAACGAGCACATCGAGCAGATGCGCCTGTCGGCCACCAAGAGCCTGCTCGAGCGGCGCGACGTGGTCATCGTCTGCACCGTGTCGGCGATCTACGGCATCGGCGACCCGGTCGATTATCACAGCATGATCCTGCACTTGCGGGTCGGCGAGAAGACCGGTCAGCGCGAGATCATCCGCCGTCTGACGGAAATGCAGTATGAGCGCAACGAAGTGGATTTCAAGCGCGGCGTGTATCGCGTGCGCGGCGACGTGATCGACGTGTTCCCGGCGGAGAACGCCGAGAGCGCGGTGCGCATCACGCTGTTCGATGACGAGGTGGAAACCCTGACTATTTTCGATCCGCTGACCGGTCACACGCGGCAGAAGTTGGGTCGTTTCACGGTGTTTCCGTCCAGCCATTACGTCACACCGCGCGCCACGGTGCTCAAGGCCGTCGAGGCGATCAAGGAGGAACTGCGCCAGCGCATCGAGTTCTTCCAGTCCAACCAGAAACTGGTCGAGTGCCAGCGCATCGAGCAGCGCACCCGCTTCGACCTCGAAATGCTGGATCAACTGGGCTTCTGCAAGGGCATCGAGAATTATTCGCGGCATCTCTCGGGGCGCCAGCCCGGCGAGCCGCCGCCGACGCTCTACGACTACCTGCCCAATGACGCGATCATGTTTGTCGACGAATCCCACGTGACGATCCCGCAGGTCGGCGGCATGTACAAGGGCGACCGCTCGCGCAAGGAGAACCTGGTCGATTACGGCTTCCGCCTGCCCTCGGCGCTGGACAACCGGCCGCTGAAGTTCGAGGAGTTCGAGAAGCTGATGCCGCAGACCGTGTTCGTTTCGGCGACGCCTTCCGACTACGAGGAGAAGCACCAGGGCCAGGTGGTCGAACAATTGGTGCGGCCGACCGGGCTGGTCGACCCGGCAGTGGATGTGCGGCCGGCCAGCACGCAGGTGGACGATCTGCTCTCCGAATGCAAGAAGCGCATCGCCGCCGGCGAGCGGGTGTTGGTGACGACGCTGACCAAGCGCCTGGCGGAGCAGCTCACCGAATACATGAACGACAACGGCATCAAGGTGCGCTACCTGCATTCCGACATCGATACCGTGGAGCGCGTCGAGATCATCCGCGACCTGCGCCTGGGCGAGTTTGACGTTCTGGTCGGCATCAACCTGCTGCGCGAGGGCCTGGACATTCCCGAGGTGTCGCTGGTGGCGATCCTCGATGCCGACAAGGAGGGCTTCCTGCGCTCGACGCGCTCGCTGATCCAGACCATGGGGCGTGCCGCGCGCCACCTCAACGGCACGGCGATCCTCTACGCCGACCGGATCACCGATTCAATGCAGCGGGCGATGGGCGAAACCGCGCGGCGACGGGCGAAGCAGTTGGCGCACAACGAGGCGATGGGCATCACGCCGATCGGCGTAAAGAAGCGCATCAAGGACATGATCGACGGCGTCTATGATGCAGACACGGCGGTGCGCGATCTCAAGGCGGCGCAGGAATCGGCGCGCTACGAGGTGATGAGCGAGAAGGATCTGGCGCGCGAGATCCGCCGGCTGGAGAAGGCCATGCAGGAACACGCGAAAAACCTGGAATTCGAGGAAGCGGCGGCCGCACGCGACGAACTGTTCCGCATCAAGCACCTTGCTTTCGGCGGTGAAGCGCACGACGCGCCGGGGGATGCTGCCTGAGCTTGCCCCTGCTGGTCGGGTCATTTCGCGCTCGCGCAGATGGCCTTGAAAATTTCCGAGAAAAAAGTGTTGGGAGCAATCGGCTTCCAGGCGCGATCAAATTCCTTGGCCGAGCCGTCGAAGGTGTAAGTGAAGACGACGTCACCGAGGGCCATTTGTTCGGCATGAAAGGAGAGTGTCAGGGTCCTGCTCTGTCGCGCTGCGCAATTGATCTCCTGTTGCGATTTCGCCGACCGGTAAGGTGCGCCGGGCATATCCGATTGCGCGGAGGTGAAATCCCACATGGTCCAGAAATTGAACACCTCGCCATTCCTTCGGATCGCGGCGGAATCGACGTAAACATAGACCTCCCGTATGCTGTCGCCGGTGTCAATTTCAATCCACTCGGCGTGAGCGGATGCGGGTAATGCCAGCAAGGCCAGGAGCAGAAGCTTTTTCATGTCGGGGTTCTATCGTGTTGCCGAAGGAACAAGCTCGGGGCAGTCAGTGCACAGTGTGAAGCGACAGGTGCTTGCCAATTTCCTTGAGTATCGTTAATGTCAAATTTACTGCATTTGCCCGGACTTTGTTCGATCCAGCCAACCGGTAAATAGGGAAAAAGATGCCACGTCGAGTCCTTTTCGTCTGCACCGGAAATATCTGCCGCTCGCCGACGGCGGAAGGCGTCGCCCGCGGTCTGGCGGGAAAGCTGGGTCTGGCCGAGGCCTTCGAGTTCGATTCGGCGGCCACCCATGGCTACCACATCGGCGACACGCCCGACTCACGTACCGTCGCCGCGGCGGCAAAGCGCGGCTACGACCTCGGGTATCTGCGGGCGCGGCGCGTGACGGATTTCGACTTCATCCGCTTCGACCACGTGATCGCGATGGGGCGCGACCATCTGGAATGGTTGCAGCGCGCCTGTCCGCCCTTGTATCACGACAAGCTCGCCTTGCTGCTGGAGTTCAGCGAGCGTTTCGAGGAAGACGAGGTGCCCGATCCCTACTACGGCGGGACGGA
>CAIZKA010000047.1 GCA_903933395.1 uncultured beta proteobacterium
GGTGAATGATGTTGCCGTAATGGGCGCCACACCTCTGTATCTGGCGGCCGGTTTCATTCTCGAAGAAGGCTTCCCGCTGGCCGATCTGGCGCGCATCGTCGAATCCATGGCGCATGCGGCGACGGATGCCGGCGTGCCGGTGGTGACGGGCGATACCAAGGTCGTCGAGCGCGGCAAGGGCGACGGCGTGTTCATCACCACCACCGGCGTCGGCGTGCTGCCCGATGGTCTCGAACTGGGCGGCAGCCGGGCGCGGCCGGGTGATGCAATCATCATCTCCGGCTCCCTGGGCGATCACGGTGTGGCGATCATGAGCAAGCGCGAGAACCTGTCCTTCGATGCGCCGATCGAGTCCGATACGGCAGCCCTGAATGGCTTGATTGCCGCCATGCTCACCACCGGCGCCGATCTGCATTGCCTGCGCGACCCTACACGCGGCGGTCTGGCAGCAACTCTGAACGAAATCGCCGGTCAATCCGGTGTCGGCATGATGCTCCACGAGAAGGCCATTCCGGTGAAGCAGGTGGTTTCCGCCGCCTGCGAATTCCTCGGCCTCGATCCGCTCTATGTCGCCAACGAGGGCAAGCTGATCGCGATCTGCGCCGGGGCGGATGCCGAGCGGCTGCTGGCCGCGATGCGCGCCCATCCGCAGGGGCGCGAGGCCGCACTGATCGGCGAGGTCATCGCCGACGATCATCACTTCGTCCAGCTCACCACATCCTTCGGCGGTCGCCGCATCGTCGATTGGCTTGCCGGCGACCAGCTTCCGCGCATTTGTTGACGCCGAATATTCCATGAGGATTCTGCTCCTGACCCACGCCTTCAACAGCCTGACGCAACGGCTCGGAGCCGAATTGCAGCGGCGCGGGCACGAGATCTCGATCGAGTTCGATATCGCCGACAGCGTGGCCGAGGAGGCCGTGGCACTGTTCAAGCCGGACCTGATCGTCGCGCCCTATCTGCGCCGGGCTATCCCTGTGTCGATCTGGTCGCGGCATGTATGTCTGATCGTGCATCCCGGCATCGTCGGCGACCGCGGGTCGTCGGCGCTGGACTGGGCGATACAGGAGGGTGAGGCCGAATGGGGCGTCACCGTGCTGCAGGCGGAAGCCGCGATGGACGCGGGGCCGATCTGGGCCAGTGCCATGTTTCCCTTGCGCCGAGCCAAGAAGTCGAGCGTCTACCGCAACGAGGTCACGCAAGCCGCAAGCGGCGCTGTGCTGCAAGCCGTGGAGCGTTTTGCGTCGGGCGATTATGTGCCGACGCCACTCGCCGCCTGCAACGAAGCACGCGGTCGCGCGCGCCCGCTGATGAAGCAGACGGACCGCGCCATCGACTGGCAGCGTGACGATACGGCGACCGTGCTGAAGAAGATCAACGCCGCCGACAGTTTTCCCGGTGTCGCGGATACGCTCTTCGGCCAGGCTTGCCATATTTTCGATGCGTGGCCGGAAGCAGTCCTGCGCGGTGAGCCGGGAGCGAAGCCTGGCGACTTGCTGGCGCGGCGCGAAACCGCCGTGCTGCGCCGGACCCGTGATGGTGCGGTGTGGATCGGCCATGCCAAGCGCCCGGGCGATTTCAAATTGCCGACGACGCTGGCCTTCGCCGCCGAGTGCGCGGCGCTGCCGGAATCTCCGCTGGCCGATTGGTGGCTGGCGCAGCACCCGACCTGGCAGGACATCGGCTACGAGGAAAATGGAGGGGTAGGCTTCCTCCATTTCGAGTTCTACAACGGCGCGATGGCGACCTCCCAGTGTGAACGCCTGCGCGCTGCACTGGCCTGGGCAAAACAGCGGCCGGCGCAGGTGCTGGTGTTGATGGGCGGAGCGGACTTCTGGTCCAACGGCATCCATCTCAATGTAATCGAGGCGGCGAGTCTGGATGATGGGTCGCCTGCGGACGAATCCTGGAATAACATCAATGCCATGAACGACCTGGCTCGCGAACTGATTGAGA
>CAIZKA010000048.1 GCA_903933395.1 uncultured beta proteobacterium
ATACAGGGCATTGACCGTGAAGTCGCGCCGCGCGGCATCTTCGGCGATGGAGCCGAAGACGTTGTCGCGCAGCACGCGGCCGTGTTCATCCTTGACGGTATGGGCATCGTGCGCGGCGCGGAAGGTGGACACCTCGAGCGTCTCGCCGCCCTGCATCACATGCACGATCTGGAAGCGGCGGCCGATGATGCGGGCACGGCGGAACAGGGCGCGCACCTGCTCTGGCGTGGCATCGGTGGCGATGTCGTAATCCTTGGGATCGATGCCGGCGATCAGGTCGCGTACCGCGCCGCCGACGATATACGCCTTGTGCCCCGCCTGCTGCAGGGTTTCGCAGGTGCGGCGGGCGCCCAGCGAGACATGGTCGCGACGGATGCCGTGGCGCGCCACGGGAATCATGGCCGGGCCGTGGGTTGCCGGGGATTCGCCGCGACGAAACACGTGGCGGAGGAACTTGCGGATCATGAGAAGGGGATTAAAGCGCGGGCGGACTTCAAGAGGCCGCAATGATAGCCGAAACCCCCGCCGGGCGCAGATTTGCAGCAGCCGCGCGCCTGCCTTCCGCTAAAATTGCGGTTTTTAGCATCCTGCAAGACTTATGGAACTCGCCAAGAGCTTTGAGCCCGCCGAAATCGAGCGGCGCTGGTACCCGATCTGGGAGTCGCGCGGCTACTTTGCCGCGGGGCTCGACACCGCAAAATCCGACAACTTCTGCATCCTGCTGCCGCCGCCGAACGTCACCGGCACGCTGCACATGGGGCACGGCTTCAACCAGGCGATCATGGATTCGCTGACGCGCTACCACCGCATGCGCGGCGACAACACGCTGTGGCAGCCCGGCACCGACCATGCAGGCATCGCGACGCAGATCGTGGTCGAACGTCAGCTCGATGCACAGGGCGTCTCACGCCACGATCTGGGCCGCGAGAAATTCCTCGAAAAGGTCTGGGAGTGGAAGAAATACTCGGGCGACACCATCACCCGCCAGATGCGCCGGCTCGGCACCTCGCCCGACTGGTCGCGCGAGCGCTTCACCATGGACGCCGGGTTGTCGAAGATCGTCACCGAGACCTTCGTCCGCCTGCACCGGGAAGGCCTGATCTACCGAGGCAAGCGGCTGGTCAACTGGGACCCGAAGCTGCTCACCGCCGTGTCCGACCTCGAAGTGGTCAACGAGGAAGAGGACGGCTCGCTGTGGCATATCCGCTACCCGCTGGCCGATGCCAATGGGAAAGATGCGGGTTCGCTGACGGTCGCCACCACGCGTCCCGAAACCATGCTCGGCGACGTCGCCGTCATGGTCCATCCCGAGGACGAACGCTATGCCCATCTGGTCGGCAAGAACGTCGTCCTGCCGCTGTGCGACCGAGAGATACCGGTCATTGCCGACAGCTACGTGGACAAGGAATTCGGCACCGGCGTGGTCAAGGTAACGCCGGCCCACGATTTCAACGACTGGCAGGTCGGCCATCGCCACGGCTTCACGCCGATCGTCATCCTGACGCTCGACGCCCGCATCAACGAGCACGGCCCCGAGAAATACCGCGGCATGGACCGCTTCGAGGCACGCAAGGCCGTCGTCGCCGACCTGGAAGCCGCAGGACTCCTCGACAGCGTGAAGCCGCACAAACTGGTGGTGCCGCGCGGCGACCGCACCGGCGTCATCATCGAGCCCATGCTGACCGACCAGTGGTTCGTCGCCATGAGCAAGCCCGGTGCCGATGGAACCAGCATCGCCGGCAAGGCGCTGGAGTGCGTGGCGTCGGGCGAGATCCGCTTTGTCCCCGAGAACTGGGTCAACACCTACAACCAGTGGCTCAACAACATCCAGGACTGGTGCATTTCCCGCCAGCTCTGGTGGGGACACCAGATTCCGGCCTGGTACTCGGACGACGGCCGCTTCTATGTCGCCCACGACGAAGCCGAAGCCTACGAGCAGGCGAAGCGCGATGGCTACACGGGCGGCCTCGAGCGCGACCCGGACGTGCTCGACACCTGGTACTCGTCTGCTTTGTGGCCCTTCTCGACCCTGGACTGGACCCCTGAGTGGCCAGCAAAGTCGAATACCGCGCTCGACCTCTACCTGCCCTCGACGGTGCTGGTCACGGGGTTCGACATCATTTTCTTCTGGGTGGCGCGAATGGTGATGATGACCAAGCACATCACCGGCAAGATCCCGTTCAAGGACGTCTATGTCCATGGCCTGATCCGCGACGCGGAAGGCCAGAAGATGAGCAAATCCAAGGGCAACGTGCTCGACCCGATCGACCTGATCGACGGCATCGCGCTCGACGATCTGGTGGCCAAACGCACCACCGGCCTTATGTACCCGAAGGACGCCGCCAAGATCGAGAAGCGCACCCGCCGCGAATACCCGAACGGCATTCCCGGCTTCGGTACCGACGCATTGCGCTTTACCTTCCTTTCGCTGGCCTCGCCGGGACGCGACATCAAGTTCGACATGCAGCGCTGCGAGGGGTATCGCAACTTCTGCAACAAGCTGTGGAACGCCACGCGCTTCGTGCTGATGAACTGCCAGGATCAGGACTGCGGCCTGGCCGAGCACGGATCGGATGCCTGCACCGGCAGCTATCTCGACTTCTCGCCGGCCGACCGCTGGATCGTCAGCCGCCTGCAGAGGGTCGAGAAGGAAGTCGAGCAGCACTTTGTCGACTACCGCTTCGACCTGCTCTCGCGGGCGATCTACGAATTCATCTGGGACGAGTATTGTGACTGGTACCTGGAACTGGCCAAGGTGCAGGTGCAGCAGGGCGGCGAAGCGCAGCAGCGCGCCACGCGACGCACCCTGGTGCGCGTGCTGGAAACCGTGCTGCGCCTGGCGCATCCGCTGATCCCCTTCATCACCGAAGAACTCTGGCAGACCGTGGCCCCGCTGGCCGGCCGTGCAGATGCGACCGACGACAAGCGCTCGCTGATGATGCAGGCCTACCCGAAGGCCGACCTGTCGCGCTGCGACGCCGATGCCGAAGCCTGGGTAGCCAGGCTCAAGGACATGATCAACGCCTGTCGCAGCCTGCGCGGAGAAATGAACATCTCGCCGGCCCAGCGCGTGCCATTAGTCGGCGCCGGCGACACGGCGATCCTCAACGCCTATGCCCCCTACCTCGCCGCGCTGGCCAAGCTTTCCGATGTGACGACGGCAGAAACGCTCCCCGATTCGGATGCGCCGGTGCAGATCGTCGGCGAATTCCGCCTGATGCTCAAGATCGAGATCGACGTCGCGGCCGAGATGGAGCGCATAGCCAAGGAAATCGCCCGCGTCACCGGTGAGATAGAAAAGGCAGAGAAAAAGCTCGCCACCGAGAGCTTCGTCTCCCGGGCACCTGCGGCCGTCGTGGAACAGGAGCGGGAGCGCCTGCAGGGCTTCATTGCCCTGCGCGACAAGCTTGGTACGCAAATCACCCGCCTGGGCTAAGGACCAGCAAAAAGCCCGGCTGCCCTGGATTAACGCGCGTCTTTCTTGCCGCCTACCGTCAGCGACAAAGCCTCGCGAATCGCTTCCGGCGATTTCATGATGTTCATGAAGCTGTTGGCACCCATCATCGACAAATCGGGGAAACTCACCGCGATGCGGAAGCGCGCGTACTGGGCAAAGACCTTGTTGTCCGCGACGAGGATATCGTAGGGCAGATGCGCCGCCGACTTGATGTCCTTGAAATCGATCTCGCTCATCAGGTAAGTATCGTCCATGATCTTGCTGTCGCCCGTGCCCTTCATCGCGACGCCGAACAGGACTTCCTTCTTTCCGGCGACATCGACCCGATAGACCTTGGTCACGCCCTGCTTGCCCGCCGCCAGGCCGGCCTCGACCGCCTTCACGGCCTCTTCGTGGCTGCCGTACTTGACGAACTCGTTCGGCTCGTTGAAGTACTCCATGCCGAAGGCGTAGTGGTACTTGCGCAACTGCTCCGCGGTCAGGCCCTTGGCGCCGAACTCGTCGACCTTGCCCAGTGCCGCCTGCAGCTTGGCGGCGGTATCCTTGAGGTCGCCGTTCATGCGATAGACGTTGGCCCAGTAGGACGGATTGGTGTAGGAGACCTGCACCTCGTCCTTGACCTTGACCACGGCCACGCGCATCGCGGCACCAAAGCCACCGTGCTCCGATTTGGCCGCGGTGCTGCGCAGCTCGTCGTTGGTGACGCCAATGACGGTGGTATTCGCATACGGCGAATAGCTGCCGGCGATGGTAAAGCCCGCCTTGGTCAGCGCGGCCTTGGTCGCTTCGACTTTCTGCGCCTCATCGCCGGCCGCTTTCGAAGCCAGCACGAAAGGTTTCAGCATGACATCCTGTGCAAAAGCCAACGTTGCGCTGAGCGCGAGGACCAGCAAAAACAGTTTTTTCCAGATCCTGGACATATCTCTCTCCCTGAGGTTGGTTTGATTTGAAATTTGATAAGGGGTGGAAGCAAACGCCGACCCTGTATCTCCGCGAGAGCGGGAACCGGATCCCTGCGGATAGCGGCGTCAAGCGTTGCGAGGGAAGCTCAAACAACAAGGGCTGGAGGCGTTGCCGCTTCCAGCCCTTGTCCTGGAACTACTGCATCATCGACGATATCAGCCGATCAGAACTTCACGCCGTAGGCGATGCCAAGGGAATCCTCATACATCTGAATCTTCTCGTTGCCGGCGGTAGCACCCGGCGGGAGAAAACTGTTGAAGAGACTGCTTCCCTTCACGGAGTTGGTATAGGCATGCATATACGCCATGGTCACTTCGGAGTCCTTGCTGATGGCATAGGTGAAACCTGCCGTCAGGTGATCCTTTACGACGCCCGGGGCGATCATGTTAAAGGTCACGTCGCGGGACTGGATCGGGTTGTCGGTATGGTTGTAACCGGCGCGCAGCACCAGATTGGGGCTGTACTGATACTCACCGCCCAGTTTGAACACATTGACGCTGTCCCAGCCAAAGCCGCGACAATTGCCGCACCCAAGGGAACCTACTGTGAAGCCCGTCCCTGCAACAGAGTTGCCGTGGTTGGTGCTCGGATTGTTGACGGACTTGATCCCGGAATAGCCGATGTACTGGTAGTCAGCGGCGAGCGTCAAGTCCGGCGTGGCCTTGAACGAAATACCCAGAGTGGCAACTTCAGGTATGTCGAAATAACCTTGGCCGGGAAACAGGTCCTTGTACTTGTCGAACTTCTGCATGTTCATTTTGCTGGCATAGGAAGCACCCACGGTCACCGTCTCGGACAGCTTGCCCATATAGCCCAGCTTCACACCATAGCCGGTGGAATCGTCATAACCACGATTGGTAAGATGGTTGTTGGTGGCGAGCGGGGTAAACGGCGCGGGAGTAAATCCGTAAAAGCCGTGCAGACCCTTGGCCGCAAACTTCTGATAGCCCAGCAACAGGGAAACGCCAAACGAATGGTTCTTGTTGACTTTCATCGCGAACGTCGGTGCGATGATCAGTTGGATCAGGTTCATGCCGAGGTCGCCGTTACCGCAAAGCATGTTATACGACGGCTGCCCCGGATTAAAAGCGGCGCACATACTGGCGGCTCCAATTTGGCCACCTTTGTAGTCAGTATTCATGCCGCCGTTGCCATAAACGCTGACACCGGCCGACATGTCCCAACCCAGCATTTTGTTGTAGCCGAATTCGGGCACCAGAAAAAGAGTGCTGTCGCTGTCGACCTTGCCATCAATGCCTGTATTACTTCCGGTGCGCTCTATCTTGCGCCGCGGACTGAACAAATCTATGCCCACATCGAGCCTGTCCCCCGCCCAGACCATGCTGGCCGGGTTGTTGGCGCCCCCCATGGAATCCGTGGCCATTGCTGCGGCCGCGCCGCCCATGCCCTTGGCCTTCATGCCGTAGCCGTGGGAAAGATAGCCGTCGGTGGCGAATGCCGAGCCGGACAGACCGGCGAGGGCGATGAGTGCTGCGATTTTTTTCAGTTTCATTGTGTCGTCTCCCTTGATTCGATTGATTTCAACAAGTTACATATATAAGCTAAAGTCATTAAGAAAGTTCAGACAAACCGCTTGGCCGTCCGGACTTTTGTTGCGTTCCGGCTACATGAACAGGCTGACGTCGGCCTTCTGCGCGACCGGCAGGAAGGTCGCCGCACCGGCGTAATCGACGCCGGATATGAAATCGTCGTGGCTGAAACCGAACAGGTCGACGGTCA
>CAIZKA010000049.1 GCA_903933395.1 uncultured beta proteobacterium
ATGAATCGGGAACTTGATCGCGCCGAGCAACAATCGCGCGACCAGAAAATCTGAGCCACGGATCGCGGGAGGGCGATCTGATGGTGGCCATCGCCGCCGGCATCGGCTACGTCTGGGGCGCGACAGTGGTGCGCTGGGGGCCCTCTGCCACCGGGCCGGCTTGAAGCCTCAGTCTTCGGTGAAGCCGTAGCGCTCCACAAACTTGACGGGGTCGAGCGCAGGCCCCTTGAAATCCGCTTGCATGTAGTCGCAGCCCAAGTCTTTGAGTCGCGCCGCCATCGCCTCGTCGGTGGCACCTACGGCGACGACGGCAAGTTTCAGTTGGTGGGAGAGTTCGATGAACGATCTAAGGATTTGCTCGGACCTCGACTTTTCGGCCAGGTCACCCATCGCCGAAACATCGATCTTGATTTCCTGGAACGGCATCGTCGCAAGCCAGAACAGCGAAGTAACGGTCAGGTGTGGATCGTCTATCGACAGTTTTACGCCGACCTCTTTCAGCCTGACAAGCGTTTCCCGGGTTACCGGCTCGGTGCCCAGCACCGAAGTCTCGCCGATCTCCAGGATGAGTGTTCCCGGGCGCCGGCTCCAGGTACCCAGTGCACGCTGGACCACATCGACCAGGTCGATATGCCGCAGCGCCCGTGCCGGGAGCTTGATACCGATGCGCAAGTCCAGTCCGCCGCTGTAGCGGAACTCCGAAACGTTTCGCAGCGCGCGATTCAGTATCGATGACAGCAGATCGGGAACCCGGTCCGCCAATTCCGCGGCAGCGAACGCCTGCTCCGCTGCAATCATCCCCTGCGCCTGGTCTGGCCAGCGCAGCAAGCCTTCGGCGCCCATCACCTGGCCCCGGCGCAGATCGTACTGTGGCTGAAATACCAGTTCGAGCGCATCCTCCGAAACAGCCGTGCGCAGCCGGTTTTCATGCAGGAGTCTGGCTGCTGCGGAACTGTCCTGGTCTTCGGCGTAAGCGGCAATTCGGTCTGTCAGGTCGCGTGCGCAGGCGCAAGCGCTCTTGGCCCGCTGCAGCAGAATGTCGGCCTGATCACCGTGTGTCGGGTACATTGCGATGCCGATCACCGGGCTGGCGTAGATTTCCTCTTCACCAATCCAGAACGGCACACTGAGTGCGCGCAGCAGTTTTTGTGCGGCCAAATGCGCGACGGCCGGACCCTCGACGGTCGACAGGACGCAGGCAAAATCATCCCGCCCCATCTCGGTAACCAGATCACCCGGGCGCAGCACGTCGCTGCCCAGCATGGCAGCGACACGATCGCGCACGGCGTTGCCGATGTGGTAGCCCCATACGGCGTCGATGCGGCTGATCACGCCGCATTCGACGAGCAGGACAGCCAGATTGCTGCCGTCAGCCAGCCTATCCTCAATTTTCCGGTTCAGCGCGTCACGCAAGGGGACGACTTCTGCCACAACGGTGCTGCCTGACCGGGCCTCCGGAGTGGCGGAGTCCGCCCCGCTCACAGGAACAGTTCTCGCGGGTCGATTTCGACAGCGTCGTATTCGAGGGAGCGCAGAATCCGGTAAGGTTCGTCCGGTCTGACCTTGGGCTCCTTCATCAGGTCAAGCATCTTGTAGGGCACCATCTTGAGCCCCCTGGCGTCCTTGACGATCATGATGCGTGGCGCCATTCGACGCACCAGGTTCTG
>CAIZKA010000050.1 GCA_903933395.1 uncultured beta proteobacterium
CGTAGCCGCACGAACTGGACCGTGAGGGCGCGTTTCTCGTTGTCCTCGACGTTCTTGCCCAAAATATCAAGCAGCTGCCAAATTTCCAATCGCCGGTCTTTGGCTCGATTGAGAGCGGTCAGCAATTGATACTCGTGGTCGGACAGGTCGACCGCGCCTTGCGGGCCGATCAGTTGCAAGGTTTGTGTGTTGATCGCGAGGGGAGTCGCTGCCTGCTCATGCGGCCGGATGCGACGTGCAAGGGCTTGGATAGCAGCATTCAGCTCTTCAGGAGACGTGGGTTTGGTGACGTAGATGTCGGCGCCGCTGCCGTAGCCCTGCATGACATCCTTGGCCTGGTTGCGCGCGGTGACCATGATGATGCCGATGTCCGGCTCAGCCGCGCGCAGGCGACGAGCGACGCTCAAGCCGTCTTCGCCGGGGAGATTAAGGTCGAGCAGCAGAACGTCCGCATGAAAACGCCCCGCTTCGTCGTCAATGGCTTCGGCGCTGGCCACACCCTTGGTGGTATAGCCTATGGCCGAGAGCGCCGCGACAGTGGCCTCGCGCAGGTCGTCGTGGTCTTCGACAACGAGAATGTTCAGTTGGGTATCCATAGCTCGAACTTTACCGTATCGTCCGTTGGGCCGTAACGCAATTCACCGCCCAGCATGCGGGCAAAGCCCTCGCAAATGTAGAGCCCAAGACCGGAACCGGTTTTGCCGTGCGCGGCCGGCGCCCGGTAATACTTTTGGAAGACTTGCGCCGGGTCGGGGAAGCCGGCTGAACCCGGCGGATTGCTCACGACGAAAAGGATGCCATTGCGGCCGTTACGGGTTTCTGGACGGGCGCGCAGGGTAATGCTTGCATCGCGCCGGCTGTACTTGAGCGCGTTGTCGATCAGATTGGCAATGAGGGTGCGGAGCAGCTGTTCGTCGGTCGAACACTCGGGCAGTGCCGCTATTTCCAGCACGACCCGCTCCGGCGCCAAAGACTCATTGCGAAGCTTGTGCAGCAGCGCCGTCGGATCGATACGGGTAAGGATGGCTGTAATCAGACTGCTGTTGAGACGTTCGGCAAGCTGGCAGCGCTCGATAACGTCGTCCATGGCGCGGATGGAGCGGTTAATGCGCGCTTCGCTGTCGGTTTGCAATTGGGCACCGTCTAGCGCCATGCGAATGACGGACAGCGGAGTTTTCAATTCGTGGGTGAGCATGGCGGTAAAGCTTTCCTGCTCTTCACGCCGGCGGATGACGCCGGTGAGGATCACAGCAAGCGAAATAATGATGGTCAACGCCAGCAAGGCACCCAGTCCGATGGGGTAAATACTGGACAGGGTGTTCCTTTGCAGAGCGGTGAGCGAGAAGCCGCTGACCATGACCAGTGGCAGGTCGTTGATGCGCTGGTACGTGAAATAGCGCTCGACGCCATCGATCGTGCTGATGCTCTGGTAACTGCCTTGCGGTGTGGTTTCCAGATTTTTCCACAGCGGGCTGGTATCGAGCGGTACCTCATAGGTCTTCGGGTCCTCTACCGCTGGTGATCGGGCGCGAATCTTCCGATCTTCGCTGCTGACGAGTGTGGCCGA
>CAIZKA010000051.1 GCA_903933395.1 uncultured beta proteobacterium
GATCGGCGAAATCGGCGGTCCGGACGAAGCCGAGGCGGCCGTGTGGTGCAAGGCCAACATGAAAAAGCCCATCGTCGGCTTCATCGCCGGCGTCACGGCGCCGGCCGGCAAGCGCATGGGCCATGCCGGAGCCCTGATTTCCGGCGGCGCCGACACGGCGGATGCCAAGCTGGCGATCATGGAAGAATGCGGCTTCACCGTGACGCGAAATCCTTCGGAAATGGCCAAGCTGCTCAAGGCCCTGCTGAAGTAGCGGAAGTCGGCGCTGGCGACACGCCAAAAAGCCGCTCCGGTGCAAGCCGGAGCGGCTTTTTTGCGCATAGAATTCAAACAATGCTTGGCTGACCGTGGCCGAATGTCATGAAATTGATTGACGGACTTGATGCAGGACTGTAAGAATTGGGCTTATTGTCCTGTTTTAATGAAGGCTCTCGCACAGGGTGGCGACCGATGAAGAAGGCAGACTTCTGGAAAAGTGACTGGTTCTTCGGTGTTGTAGTCAGCGTTGTCATGCTGATTCTGGGCAACGGCGAGTTGCTCCAGGGGCTGGAACGCAAGGCTTATGACATGGGAGTGGCGGCGACTTCGCGCACGGCGTCCGACAAGATTGCCGTCATTGCGATCGACAAGCCCAGCCTCGACAACATCGGCCGCTGGCCATGGTCGCGCGAGATCATGGCGGACATGGTGGACAAGCTGGCGAACGCCAAAGCCAAGGTGATCGCCACCACGGTGTTCTATTCCGAGCCGCAGCGAGATCAGGGCCTGGCTTATATCAACAAGCTGATTGAAACTTGCGGCGTCACTCTGCCTTCCGTGGTTGCCGTCGCGGCGCCGCCCGCCGCTGCGCCGGTTGCGGCGACGACTGCAGCACCCGGCGCGGCACCGGCTGCCGCCCCTGTTGCCGGCGAGCCTGCTGCCCCCGCCCCCGCACCAGTGGCCGCGCCGTCCTCCTGCCCGCAGCTCGAGGCCATACTGCTTGAGGCCGACCAGAAACTGAATACCGATAGACGTTTGGCGGATGCCTTCGCCAAGGCGGGTAATGTTGCGCTGCCCATGTTGTTCGTGCTGGGCGAGCCGCGCGGAAAGCCGGACAAGGATCTGCCCGATTACGTGAAGAAGAACGCGGTCAAGCTATCCGGCGCGGCTGACGCGCCGCCGTATCCGACACTTGGCGTCGATGCCGGCGTAATCGAGCCCCTCGGCAGGGTGGCGACAGCCATCGGCCACCTCAATGTGACGGCCGATGTGGATGGTGCGATTCGTACCGAACCCCTGGTGGTGGCCCACTTTGATCAGGCGTATCCGTCCCTGTCCCTGCTGGTCGCGGCCAAGAGCCATAACCTGACCCCGGCGGACATACAGGTGACTGCCGGCAGTTCGGTCAAGCTGGGCAAGCTCAAGATCGGGACCGACATCGATACGCGGATGCTGACTTTCTATTACAAGGATCATGATGGTCGCCCCGCCTTTCCGGTCGATTCCTTCTTCGACGTAAAAAGCGGCAAGATTCCTTATGACAAGTATCGTGACAAGATCGTCCTGATCGGGCCGACCTCGTCTTCGGTAGGCAGCGTCTTCGTCACTCCGATCAGTACGTCGATGCCGGCGGTTCTGATGCAGGCGCACGCGGTTTCGAGCCTGCTCTCGGAACATTTCTTCGTCGCGCCGACCTGGGGCTTCTGGGTCGAAAAGCTGGTCTTCCTGCTCATTGCCGCCTACCTGATCGCCTTGCTGCCGAAGATCAAGGCCGGCATGGCCGCGGGGATCACCGTGGGCCTCCTGGTGGCATTGATTGTGGTCCATTTCGCATTGATGACAACGCAATTGATGTGGCTGCAGTTGATGGTTCCGGCAACCCTGCTGCTGGTCGGTCACCTGCTGCTGACCGTCAAGCGCTTCGCCGTTACCGAACGCGGCAAGGAAAAGTCGGACGCGGCTTCCGCGGAGTCCAACCGCATGCTGGGCCTTGCCTTCCAGGGGCAGGGGCAACTCGACATGGCCTTCGACAAGTTCCGCCAGTGTCCGATGGACGACGCGTTGATGGAGAACATGTACAACCTGGCGCTGGATTTCGAACGCAAGCGCCAATTCAACAAGGCCGAGGCGGCGTTCCGCTACATATTCGATTACAACCCGAAATTCCGCGATATCGAGTCCCGCGTCAATCGTGCCAAGCAGCTTTCGGAAACGGTGATTCTCGGCGGCGGCGGGGGCGGGCGCAGCAATGCCAGCCTGATCGATACCGCCGGCAATGTCGAGAAGCCGATGTTGGGCCGTTATGAAATCGAGAAGGAACTGGGCAAGGGTGCCATGGGCGTGGTCTATCTCGGCCGTGATCCGAAGATCAATCGCATCGTGGCGATCAAGACCATGGCGCTGTCGCAGGAGTTCGAGGCCGACGAACTGGTCGAGGTCAAGGAGCGCTTTTTCCGTGAGGCGGAGACCGCCGGGCGTCTCAATCACCCCAACATCGTCACCATGTTCGATGCCGGTGAAGAACACGATCTGGCTTACATCGCTATGGAGTTCCTCAAGGGCAAGGATCTGGTGTCCTATTGCAAGCCCGGCAATCTGTTGCCGCAACCACTCGTCATGAGCATCGTCGCGCGCGTCGCCGATGCGCTGTCCTACGCGCATGAGAACAATGTGGTGCACCGGGATATCAAGCCGGCCAACATCATGTACGAGCCGGATTCCGACCAGGTCAAGGTGACCGACTTCGGCATCGCGCGCATTACCGATTCGTCGAAGACCAAGACCGGCATGGTGCTCGGCACGCCGAGCTTCATGTCGCCCGAGCAACTCGCAGGCAAGAAGATCGACGGTCGTTCCGACCTGTTCTCGCTCGGTGTCATGCTGTACCAGATGTCCTGCGGCAAGCTGCCCTTCGAAGGCGATTCGATGGCACAACTGATGTTCCGCATCGCCAATGAGCCCCATCCGGACATTCGCGGCATCAATCCCGATCTGCCGGACTGCGTGGTGGCAATCATCGACAGGGCGATGACCAAGGACCCGGATGCGCGCTACCAGACCGGTGCCGAATTCGCGAAGGACATCCGGACTTGCGTGACGATGAGCAGCGGCAGCGCCGCCGCCGGCGATTCCGGCGTCGATATCAGCATTTGAGGACCAACTCATGGAAATGAACGCTGTTCTCGACATAGTCACTCGCAGCGATCCGGGCATGGTGCGCTCGAACAACGAAGATGCTGTCATGGCCAATCCGGCGCGCGGATTTGCCGTACTCGCTGACGGCATGGGCGGCTATAACGCGGGCGAGGTGGCCAGCGGAATGGCGATTGCCTTGCTTGGCACCGAACTTGAGAAGGCCTTTCTTGAGCGCGAACCGAGCAGTGTCGATGCTTCCGGAAAGTCATGGGCGCACGTCAGCCTGGAAACCCACATGATCCGGGTCAATAGCGCTATCTATCAGGCGGCGCAGAGTCAGCCGCAATATGCCGGGATGGGCACCACGCTGGTGGTGGGCGTGTTCCACGACAACCGGATGACGGTCGGCCACATCGGCGACTCCCGGCTGTACCGCATGCGCGGCGAGGATTTTCAGCAGGTAACGCGCGACCATTCGCTGCTGCAGGAACAGATCGACAGCGGCCTGATCACGCCTGAGCAGGCGCGTCATTCGCAGAACAAGAATCTGGTGACCCGTGCCGTCGGCGTCGATCCCGAAGTGGTGCCGGAGATACACGAGCATGCGGTATTGCCGGGCGACGTTTACCTTTTCTGCTCCGACGGGCTCAACGACATGGTCGAGGATGAGGAAATCGGCATGACCGTGGGCGCGCTTTCGGCAAATCTCGAGTTGTGTTCGATGCAGTTGATTCAAATGGCCAACGATAATGGCGGCCGTGACAATGTTTCGGTAATCCTGGTCAAGGTAAAGGGTGAGTTTCCGGCCGCGCGCGGCTGGTGGGCCCGTTTACTGGCCTGGTTCAAGTAAGTAACGCAGCGCTCCGTGACCTCGAAGGACGACGACAATGGCTAAGCTAATACTCAGCATGGAAACCACAATGCTCAAGGAAATTCCCCTGAGCAAGGAGCGCACCACCATCGGGCGCAAACCGCACAACGACATCCAGATCGACAACCTGGCGATCTCGGGCGAACATGCGGTGGTGATCACCATCCTCAATGATTCCTTTCTGGAAGACCTGGGCAGTACCAATGGCACCTTCGTCAATGGTCAGTCGGTCAAGAAACATTTCCTGAAGAATGGCGACACCATTGAACTGGGCAAGTACCGCCTGAAGTATGTCAGCGAGCTTCCGCAGCAAACGTCGAATGCGGATTTCGAGAAAACCATGATCTTGCGTCCCGGCGCGGCCCACAAGCCTGCTCCGGAGCCGTCAGTCGCCGCTCCTGCTGCTGCAGCCCCGGCCGCTCCCGCAGCCCCCGCCGCTCCGGCGCCCGCTGCGGCAGCTGCTACTCCGCCCCATATGTCGACCTCGCCCGGCATGGCTCCCCCGCCTGCGGCGGCTGCCGCGGCTCCTGCGGCTGCACCGGCTTTGCCGCTGGGTGCGATTCAAATTCTTTCCGGCGGCAACGCCGGCAAGGAACTGGAGCTTACCAAGACGCTAACCACGTTGGGCAAGCCGGGCGTTCAGGTGGCGGTCATCGCGCGTCGCCCGCACGGCTACTTCATCACCCATGTTGAGGGTGCGAGCTTCCCGGTCGTCAATGGCAAGGCGCTGGATTCCCAGGCGCATCAACTTGCGGATCACGATGTGATTGAACTGGCTGGAACGAAAATGGAGTTCTTCCTGAAGTCCTGAGTCCGACGCCAGACAATCCCCGGAGCCACCTTGAAGCAGTATCTTCCCCGCTACGTCCTCGGAGTTGTGATTCTTCTGGTCTTGCTCGGCCATTCGGCGCGCATCTACCAGATTCCGTTCATCAATCACATGGACTCGCTCGTCTATGACATGAAAGTGCGTTTGACCATGCCGCAGGGGATCGATAAGCGCGTGGTGATTCTGGACATTGACGAAAAATCCCTGGCCGAGCAGGGAAGATGGCCGTGGGGTCGCGACAAACTGGCGACCCTGATGACCAAGCTGTTTGATCAGTACGGGGTCAAACTTGTTGGTTTCGACGTCGTGTTTGCCGAACCCGACGAAAGCTCCGGCCTCAAGTCGCTGGAGTCCCTGGCGAAGAAGGAACTGAAGGACGTGGCGGGCTTCCAGGCGACGTTGCGCGACTTGCGCCCGCAACTCGACAACGACGCGCGCTTCGCGGCGGCGATCAAAGGTCGGCCGATCATTCTCGGGTACTACTTTTCCAGCAAGGAAGGCGGCGTCAGTTCCGGTGCCGCGCCCGAACCGGTTTTTCCGGCCGGCACTTTCAACGGCCGCCGCATCGGCTTCACGCAGTGGGTCAGCTACGGCGGCAATTTGCCGGAATTTGAGAAGGCTGCGGCGGGGGCAGGGCATTTCAATCCGCTGGTGGACCTTGACGGGACGTCGCGCCGCGTGCCCTTGCTCGTCGAGTACAAAGGGGCCTACTACGAGTCGCTCTCCCTGGCGATGGTGCGCAACCTGCTCGGCAATCCGGAGATCATCCCCGGGTATCCAGGAAATGCGCCGGCATCTTATGCGGCCATGGAGTGGCTGGATCTGAAAACGGCCGGTGGCGGCGTGATGCGCATTCCGGTGGATGAAAATGCGGCGACGCTGATTCCCTATCGAGGCTATCAGGGCAGCTTTGCCTATATCTCGATTACCGACGTGCTTAATGACCGGGTGCCAAAGGAAATGCTCGCCGGCAAAGTGGCTGTGGTCGGCACCACGGCCCCCGGACTCATGGACTTGCGGGCAACTCCGGTGGGGGCCGCCTATCCCGGGGTCGAGATACATGCAAACCTGATCGCAGGCATGCTCGACGGCGTAATCAAGCACAAGCCACCCTATATTCTCGGTGCCGATGTCATGCTCGTGTTGATCGCGGGCGCGGTGATGGTTTTCCTGTTGCCGATGCTGTCGCCGTTCCGGGCAACGATAGTCGGCTTGATCGTACTGCTGCTGATGCTCAGCGTGAATTTCGGTTTCTGGCATGTATCGAATGTCGTGCTGCCGCAGGCCAATGGCATGATCGCGATTTTTCTCCTGTATGCGATGAACATGTCCTGGGGCTACTTCGTCGAGTCGCGGACCAAGCGGCAACTGACCGGGCTGTTCGGCCAGTACGTGCCGCCGGAACTGGTTGAGGAGATGAGCCGCGACCCCGAAAACTACAGCATGGCCGGGCGCAAGGCAGAACTCACCGTGCTGTTTTCCGATGTGCGCGGATTTACGACGATTTCCGAAGGTCTGGAACCCGACGAATTGGCCACTCTGATGAACCAGTATCTCGGCGCCATGACCCTGGTCGTGCGCAAACATCGCGGTACGCTCGACAAATACATTGGTGACGCCATAATGGCGTTCTGGGGGGCGCCGGTCGAAGATCCGGAACACGCCAGGAATGCGGTCCTCACCGGGCTGGAAATGCATGTCGCGCTTCACGAGTTGAACAAGGCGCTCGTGGCGCGCGGCTGGCCCGAGCTCAAGATCGGAGTCGGTGTGAATACCGGCCCGATGACGGTCGGCGACATGGGATCGCCGGTACGCCAGTCCTACACGGTGATGGGCGATGCGGTGAACCTTGGTTCGCGTCTCGAGGGCATTACCAAGCAGTACGGGGTTGGCTTTATCGCTGGCGAAAGCACGCGCGAACTGCTGAAGAAGGAATTCGTCTTCCGCGAACTGGATCGCGTGCGCGTCAAGGGCAAGGAGGACCCCGTCGGAATTTATGAGCCGGTTGGCGAGGAGGGCAAGGTTGCGCGCGAGGATATGGAAGAGATCAAGCTGTGGAATCAGGCTTTGCGCGCCTACCGCGGGCAGGACTGGGACAATGCGGAAGTGACGCTGATGAATCTGCAGCGCATGAAGCCGCGCTATCTCTACGATCTCTACGCCAAGCGCGTAGAACATCTGCGCAAGGAGCCGCCCGGAGAGAATTGGGACGGCGTCACCATCTTTGAAACGAAATAGGAACCATGAAAGTACGCATCCTCGGTTGCAGCGGCGGAATTGGCGGGAGGCATCTGCGTACCACCTCATTGCTGGTTGACAACGACATTCTGATCGACGCCGGAACGGGTGTCGGCGACCTGGCGATCGCCGAACTGGCCCAGATCGACCATGTGTTCATCACCCATTCCCACCTTGATCATCTCGCTTCCCTGCCGTTCATGGTTGATACGGTCGGCGACATGCGCAGTCGGCCGGTAATCGTGCACGCGACCGAGGCGACCCTCGAGATCATCCGTGCCCATATTTTCAACTGGGCCATCTGGCCGGACTTCAGCGTGATCCCGTCGGCGGAAAAGCCATTTCTGCGCTTCGACCCGATACGGGTGGGCGAGAGCATCGACATAGACGGCCGCAAGGTGATCCCGCTGCCGGCGAATCACACGGTGCCAGCGGTTGGCTACCAGCTCGATTCCGGCCATGCCAGCCTCGTATTTACGGGTGACACCGGGCCTTGCCCGGATTTGTGGAAGCAGGTTAATGCGATTCGCAACCTGCGCTACCTGATCATCGAGTGCGCGTTCTCCGACAGGGAAAAGCGCCTTGCTGTGGCGTCCCTGCACTTGTGCCCAAGCATGTTGCTCGAAGAACTCACTAATCTTCAGCGCGATGCCGAGATATTCATCACCCATCTGAAGCCCGGACAGATCGAGCTGACCATGCAGGAGATCGAAGATTACATCGGCAACGAGTTCCGTCCCGGAATGCTGCAGAACAACCAGCTCTTCGAGTTCTAGCCATGACTGCCACGGTGAACGTCGAACTGTTGGCCACCCTGCAGCCCCTGATGTCGCTGGGCAGCAAGGGCTTGACCGAATTGCTTCCTCTTTGCCGCACGCACCTGTTCACCCGCGCCACCGATCCGTTTTCCACGACAGACTGGAGCGGCCAGGTGGTCTATCTGGTACGTGGCCAGCTTCTGGTGAAATTGCTGGATGGTGCATCGCGGGTGCTGGTCGGCGGCCATGATCTGGCGGCGGCCCCGGTGGCGCGCGGCGGGAACTCCCCGCGTTTCAGCAAGGCGATCACCGATATCGAATTGCTCAGTCTGGAGGAGGATCCGCTGGACATCGTGGTGACCTGGAACCAGTTGGCCAGCTCAAGCGAACTCGCCAAAGGCGCCACCGATCAAACCGACTGGCGAAGGATGTCCAGCATGTTCGCAGTGGACAATCTTACGGTCGGCGCGTTTGCCGCCCTTCCGCCGGCGAACATTCAGGCGCTGCTTGGCAAGTTCGTCCGGGTTCCCGCCAAGCGTGGCGAGACAATTATCAGGCAGGGCGACCCCGGCGATTACTACTACCTGATTGAAAGCGGCCGGTGCAAGGTTTCCCGGTTGGTCGCCGGCGCTTCGGTGCAACTGGCGGAGATCAAGGAAGGTGATGCCTTTGGCGAAGAAGCCCTGGTGGCCGATACGGTGCGCAACGCGACCGTGGTGATGAATACCGACGGCATGCTGTTGCGCCTGTCGAAGGAAGACTTTAACCAGTTGTTGCTCGCACCGCTGTTGCAAAGAGTGACCGGTACGGAAGCCGAGCGGCGGGTTACCGCCGGCGCACATTGGATCGATGTGCGGTTTCCGGCCGAATATCAGAGCGACGGCTATCCCGGTGCCATCAACATCCCGCTCAACGACATTCGTCCAGCCTCCGCGGCGCTTGATCCGGCATTCGAATACATTGTTTATTGCCAGACGGGGCGTCGTAGTTCCGCTGCCGCATTTCTGCTTTCCCAGCGCGGACTTCATGCAACCCTCCTTGAAGGCGGCATGAGGGCGCATGCTGGCGCCATGGAGTCAAGCGAATGAGTGCCGTACCTGCCGAAGCCGCCGTGTCAGATGTCGATAGCCGCCTGGCATTCTTCAAGAACCTGCAGATTGTTACCAACAAGGTTCATGCCACCTCCAACATTGACGAAATCATGCTGGAGCTTTCCAGCGAGATCTGCAGCCTGTTCAATGCCGATCGCCTTACGATCTATTCCGTCGGCGAGGACAAGGCGTCCATTGTTTCAAAAATCAAGACGGGCCTGACCTCGTTCAAGGATCTGCGCCTGCCGATCGCCGACCAGAGCATTGCGGGCCATGTTGCGCTGGCCAAGAAGACCGTGAATATCCGCGACGTCTATGACGATGCGGAACTCAAGGCGATCAATCCATCCTTGCGCTTCCTGCAGGAAGTTGACAAACGCACCGGGTATCGGACCAAGCAGATGCTCGTCGCGCCGGTCGTCGATGCGCAGAATAACGAACTGCTCGGCGTCGTTCAGCTCATCAACAACAAGGCGGGCAGTCCTTTTGCCGCGGTCGCCCAGGAAGGCGTCAAAGGCCTGTGCGAGACGCTGGCGATCGCATTTACCCAGCGAAGCAAGCCGGCGGCCGCAGTCAAGACAAAGTACGACTTCCTGGTATCCGATGCCGTCATCTCCCCGCAGGAACTTGAACTGGCAACACGCACCGCGCGCCGGAAGAATCTCGACATCGAAGAAGTTCTGGTCAACGAGTTCCAGGTCAAGCATCAGGCTCTGGGTGTGGCGCTGGGCAAGTTCTTCAATGTACCTTACGAACCGTTCAAGTCGGACCGCATCAAGCCCGCCGATTTGCTGAAGAACATCAAGCGCGAATTTCTGGAGCAGGGCAAGTGGGCTCCCGTGGAAGAGAGCTCCGAAGGCATCATGGTGGTCTGCCTCGATCCGGAACAGGTCAAGGGTTCGCGCATCGTCAACAACATTTTCCCGCGCGGGAAAGTCATTTATCGGGTCACCACCAACCACGAGTACATCCAGACCCTCGATCTGCTGTTCGGCGCCACCGGCGTCCCCGGCTACACGGATGACAGTTCGGTCGGAGATCTGCTGTCGACGCTTGATGAAGGCGAAATGGATGGCGAAGGCGCTGTCAGCGACGATATATCAGCTGCAGCCGACAACGAACTGGTCAAACTGGTCAATAAAATCATCGTCGACGCCTATCAGATGGGGGTATCGGATATCCACATCGAGCCGGGCCTGGGCAAGGACAAGGTCCTGATCCGGTTTCGCCGGGACGGTTCGCTGCAGAAGTACATCGAAGTTCCGGCCAGCTACCGCAACGCAATGGTGGCGCGTCTCAAGATCATGTGCGACCTCGATATTGCAGAGCGCCGCAAGCCCCAGGACGGCAAGATCAAGTTCAAGAAATACGGCCCGCTGGACATCGAACTGCGGGTAGCCACGATCCCCTCGACGGGCGGCGTCGAAGACGTGGTGATGCGTATCCTGGCCGGCGGTGAGCCGATTCCGCTCGACAAACTGGGGGTGCTGCCGACCAACCTGACCAAGCTCAAGGCGACGATTTCCAAGCCCTACGGACTCTTCTTCGTTTGCGGCCCGACCGGTTCCGGCAAGACGACGACGCTGCATTCGGTGCTGGGTTACCTGAATACTGTCGATACCAAGATATGGACCGCGGAAGATCCGGTCGAAATTACCCAGAAAGGTCTGCGCCAGGTTCAGGTCAACAAGAAGATAATGGACTTTCCGATGGTCATGAAGGCCTTCCTGCGGGCCGACCCGGACATCATCATGGTGGGCGAAATGCGCGATGCTGAAACCACCGGCATAGGCATCGAGGCCTCGCTGACCGGCCACCTGGTGTTCGCCACCCTGCACACCAACAGCGCACCGGAATCGATCATCCGCCTGCTCGACATGGGCATGGACCCCTTCAACTTCTCCGACGCCCTGCTCGGGATTCTTGCCCAGCGCCTGGCCAAGCGCCTGTGCAAGTGCAAGGAAAGCTATACGCCGGACGCCGAGGAAATCAGGCTGTTCATGAAGGAATATTGCAGCGAACTCGAAAATACCACGGCGTTCAAGAAGGATATGAAGGCCGCTTACGCAGAGACCGAAGCGCGCCTGCTAAAGGACTATGGCAAGGATGGCAAGTTCGTGTTCACCCGCGCCAAGGGTTGCGATACCTGTGGCGGCAGCGGCTACAAGGGACGTGTCGGCTTGCATGAGTTGATGATAGGCACCGAGCCGCAGAAGAAGTTGATCGTGGAGCGAGCCCGCGTCGTGCAACTGGTCGCTCAGGCGCTGGAGGATGGCATGCTGACCCTGAAGATGGATGGTCTGGAAAAGTCCTTGCAAGGGGTGACCGATCTCAAGCAGGTGAGGGCCGTCTGCATTAAATGAAAGGCAAAATGGCCCCCCCCACCCCCCGGCCCACGGCTGGCTTTGCACAGCCAGCCGGCTGCGGCGGCGCAAAGCTTTGCTTTGCGAAACCCCGCCTGCGCCCCCCGCCCCGGGGCGGGGGCTACTGGTTTGCTCGCTGCGCTCGATTGCCACGTGGCGCTTGCAGGTGTGTTTCAAGTTAAGGATGGCCATGGACAGTTCCAGCGACCTGTTTCGCCGCCTCGAACAACTCAACGCCATCGGCGCTGCGCTCTCCAAGGAACGCGACATCAACCGGCTGCTGGAACGCATCCTGATTGCGGCCAAGACCATCACCCATGCCGATGGCGGAACGCTGTACCGCATGACCGAGGACGGCAACGCGCTGCGTTTCGAGATCCTGCGCACCGACTCGCTGCACATCGCGATGGGCGGCACCACCGGCAATCCCATCAATTTCCCGAATTTGCCGCTTTCCAACGACAAGGGCGAATCGAACGACTCGATGGTGGCCGCCTATGCCGCCATCCACGACAAGACGGTCAATATCGCCGATGCCTACACCGAGGCCGGTTTCGACTTCTCCGGCACCCGCAGTTTCGATCAGCGCACCGGATATCGCTCGCAGTCTTTCCTCACGGTGCCGATGAAGAACCACGAGGGCGAGATCATCGGCGTGCTGCAACTCATCAATGCCCAGGATCCGCATACGCACCAGGTCAATCCGTTTTCCTCGGCCGACCAGAGCCTGGCGGAATCGCTTGCCTCGCAGGCGGCCATCGCCCTGACCAATCGCCTGTTGATCACCCAGCTCGAAGAGCTTTTCGAGGCCTTCATCAACCTGATCAACCTGGCGATCGACGAAAAGTCGCCCTATACCGGCGGCCATTGCCAGCGCGTGCCGGCCCTGACCATGATGCTGGCCGAGGCGACAGACGCAACGCAGGACGGACCCCTGGCGTCGTTCCACATGGACGAGCGCGATCGCTACGAACTCAAGATCGCCGGCCTGCTGCACGATTGCGGCAAGGTCACGACGCCGGTCCACGTGGTCGACAAGGCGACCAAGCTGCAGACCCTCTACGATCGAATTCACCTGATCGATACCCGATTCGAGGTGCTCAAGCGGGACGCCGAAATTCACGCCCTGCGCCGGCAATTGGTCCTGCGCGAAAACATGGTCGACGTCGCGGCCGAGGCGCAGATCTGGCAGGACTATCAGGATGAAGTCCTTGTGCTGGATGCGGATCGTGGCTTCCTGCGCCAGACCAATGTCGGCGGCGAGGCGATGAAAGAAGCCGACCAGCAGCGCGTGCGCGACATCGGCAGCCGTCGCAAGTGGCGCAATGTCGATGGTGTCGAAACCGAGTTCCTTACGGCCGACGAGGTCGTCAACCTGACCATTCGCGCCGGCACCCTGACGCTGAAGGAGCGCGACATCATCAATCACCACATAGTCGCCACCATCAAGATGCTGGAACAACTGCCGTGGCCGCGGCATCTGACCAAGGTGCCGGAATACGCCGGCGGACATCACGAACGCATGGACGGCAAGGGCTATCCCAAGGGCCTGACCCGCGAGCAGATGTCCGTGCAGGCACGCATGATGGGCATCGCCGACATCTTCGAGGCGCTGACCGCCCGCGACCGCCCCTACAAACCCGGCATGAAGCTGTCGCAGGCCATGGGCATCATGG
The DNA here is from genome assembly GCA_903933395.1 of uncultured beta proteobacterium. Classification (GTDB taxonomy): domain Bacteria; phylum Pseudomonadota; class Gammaproteobacteria; order Burkholderiales; family Rhodocyclaceae; genus Sulfuritalea. The sequence continues at coordinate 12,941 of CAIZKA010000051.1, forward strand.
CCAATTTCAAGAAGGGCGGTCACATCGATCCCGACCTGTTCGATGTTTTCGTGAAACAGGGCGTCTATCGGCGTTACGCCGAGCAGTTTCTTGACGCGGCGCAGATCGATGCTGTGGATGAGCCGGCGCTAACGGCGTGATTCTTGCTGCCCCCCTGAGTTCTGTCGCAATTCCCGAAACCGCGGATTGAGTTCCCGTTGTCAAGAGTCGGCGCTGGCGACACGGCATTGATCGAACCGTTCACCTGACCTAGAATCCGAAACCCAAGCCGTGAGCCATCGGGACAAAGAGCGGAGTCTGCGATGGCATGCCTGCAAGACTGCGTGATCGTGCTTTCCTCCGCTGGCTGTCGGAGCAAAAAGAAAAGCCGACTAAAAACCCGCCCTCAATAAGATGCCCCTTTCACCGAAGTCGTTGCCACAAGAAGAATGTGACCAGCTTGGCGTCCTGTTCAATAGCGGGCGCTATTTGGAGTTGGAAAGCCGGACGCGAGTCCTTCTTGAGCAGTTTCCGGATTCCGGCCTGGTCTGGAAAGCATTGGGAGCGGCCCTGCAGATGCAGGGGAAAGAGGCGCTGCCTTTTTTGCAAAGGGCCGCAGAACTGTTGCCTGATGATGCGGCGACACAATGCAATCTCGGTGGCGAGTTGCGCAGTCTCGGGCAACTGGATGCTGCAGTGTCGCGCTTTCGTCGGGCGCTGGAGATCAGACCCGATTTCGCCGAAGCCCACAACAACCTCGGCGCCGCCCTGCAAGACCTCGGGCATGCCAGCGAGGCGGTCGCGAGCTACGTTCGGGCGCTGCAGATCAACCCGGGTTTCGCCTTGGCGCACAACAACTTGGGATCAAGTCTGCAACATCTCGGACAACCGGCCGATGCCGTGGCGAGTTTTCACCGGGCGCTGGAGATTGACCCCGATTATGCCGATGCACATTGCAACCTCGCACGTGCTTTAGGGGATCTTGGTCAATGGGCTGACGCAGCGGCGAGCTACCGACGAGCGCTCGAGATCAAACCGGATTTTGTGGTGGCCCACAACAGACTCGGCGTTGCTTTGCGAAACCTCGGTCAAACCGATGCGGCGGCGGCGAGTCATCGTCGGGCGCTGGAGATCGACCCCGACCATGTTTCGTCGCATAACAACCTGGGCGTTGCCTTGCGCGATCTCGGACAGTTCGATGCGGCAATGGCGAGTTGTCGCCGGGCGCTGGAACTCGACCCGGACTTTGTTCCGGCGCTCAACAATCTGGGCGTTGCCCTCGAAGACCGCTGGCAACTTGACGAGGCCGTTGCATGTCTTCGCCAAGCAGCGCAACTCGACCCGGACTCCACCGCCTTGCGCAGCAGTCTGCTGAGCCTCCAGCTTTACCTAGTCGAAGCTTCAGCCGAGAGTTTGCTGGCTGAAACGCGGCAATTTGGCGATCTGGTGGCGCGGCGAGTTGTTGTTTATACCGACTGGGCCAATGCTTCCGATCCTGAGCGATGCCTGCGCATAGGCTTCGTGTCTCCGGATTTCCGCACTCATCCGGTAGGCTATTTTATTGAAAGCATACTGGGAGCCTTGAGGTCGAGCGCCGCCGGTCGGCTGGAAATTTTTGCCTACACGAGCAATTCCCATATCGACGAGGTCACCGACCGGATCCGGTCCCTTTGTCACGCCTGGCATTCGGCGGTGGGAGTTGCCGACGAAAACCTGGCCCGGCAGATACGCGCCGACGGCATTGATATCCTCATTGATCTTTCAGGACACACGAGTGGCAATCGCCTGTCCATGTTCGCCTGTAAGCCGGCACCGGTTCAGCTTAGCTGGCTGGGCTATATGGCCACCACCGGGCTGACGGCCATGGACTACCTCATTGCCGATCCGTGGGCATTGCCGGAAGCGGAAGAAGCTCACTTCACCGAAGAAATCTGGCGCCTGCCGGAAACCCGGTTGTGTTTCACTGCGCCAAATTCGGATGTCCAGGTTTCCGCATTGCCTGCCATCGTCAACGGGTATGCCACCTTCGGCTGTTTCCAGTATCAGAACAAAATCAACGATGCAGTGATAGCGCTCTGGGCGCGAGTATTGCAGGCGGTGCCGGGAAGTCGCTTGTTTCTCAAAACAAAGCAGTTTGGAATCGCTGACGTGCGGCAAAGGATTGCGGATCGTTTTGCCGCCAATGGCATTGACGCCGGCCGTCTGATATTCGAGGGTTCTTCGCCGCGCGGGGAATATCTGGCCACCTACCATCGGGTGGACATCGTTCTGGATCCGTTTCCGTTTCCGGGAGGAACCACCACGGCCGAAAGTCTGTGGATGGGCGTACCGGTGCTTACGTTGGCCGGAGAGCGTTTTCATGAGCGGCAGGGAGTCGGTTTACTCATGAATGCCGGACTACCCGACTGGATCGCCGCCGATAAAAACGACTATGTGGCCCGCGC
>CAIZKA010000052.1 GCA_903933395.1 uncultured beta proteobacterium
CACGCCTTCACCCAGGCCGACGGCTCGATGAATCGCAAGTACGGCGGCAACGGCCTCGGCCTGATCATCTGCAAACGCATCGCGCTCTTGATGGGCGGCGATGCGGGAGTGGTCAGCGAAGAAGGCGTCGGCAGCACCTTCCGGGCTACCCTGCGGCTGCGCCGGGTGATGGATGCGCCGGCACTCGAGAGCCCTCCGGCACCGTCGGCGCAGGCGGTGCTGGCGCGGGATTTTGCCGGTACTCGCGTGCTGCTGGTCGACGACGATCCGGTGAACCTGGAAGTCATGACATTTCTGCTGGAGACTGCCGGCCTCGCGCCCGAGTCGGCCAGCAATGGCCGGGAGGCGGTGGCGATGGCCCGTACTGGCGGCTATGGCCTGATCCTGATGGATGTGCAGATGCCGGTGATGAACGGCGTCGAGGCCACCCGCGCCATCCGTGAGTTGCCGGACATGGCCCGGATCCCGATTCTGGCCGTGACCGCCCATGCCTTCGATGAGGATCGCAACAGTTTTCTGGCAGCGGGAATGGACGATCACATCACAAAGCCGGCGACCTCGAATCAACTCTGTTCAACCGTGCTGCGCTGGTTGCAGAAGGCGGCCGGCCCGGCCTGACCCGGATCCCGCGGCCGGGGAAGCCCGGAAACCGGAAGCGGAGCGAAGGGAAGCCGGGTTGGAATCCGGTTCGAACGCGACAATTCCAGGACCGGAAACCATCACCCGACTCCGGGCAAGGCTGCCAGAATGACCTGCCCGCTCCACCCTGGAGCGGAGCGTGACATCGCCGACGTCAGTGATGTCAATTCAGCGGCAGCCTGATCGTGGGAAGTGCCGGCAAGATTGGAGGTGTCGGCACGGTTGGCAACATCGGCAAGGGTTGCAGCACCGGTTTCGCATTCGACCCGAACACGGCACCCCACAATTCGCCTGCGTGTGGATATGAAACGGCTGGCGGATCGGGCGGAAGCCTTGCTTCATGCTGGTTTGCCCATGCCGCCGCGTTGCCATAGGCGGTTCTCCAGTTAGCGATGACCTGGGCGATGACCTGCTCTTTTGTCGGCACTTGCATCGTGCATACATGGGATTCGTCCTCCCTTTCCAGACTCATCGCACGATTCATTTCGTTCAGCTCTTTCAGGCTCTCGCATCCGTCCTTGATGTCCAGCGCGGTCATCGCCACCAGGACCCCGGCGCCGATATAGGGGATCGCCGTCCCCGCCATTGTCGAAACGTTCCGGGAAACATTCCTGGAAACCCGGCGCGCCAGGTTGAACGACAGCCTTCTTCCTGCTGTTTCGGCGATCAGCACCCTTTCCTTCAGCTCGATCACTCTCGTTTCGAGATTCCGATTGGCTTTCTCCAGTTCCTGAAGCTTTCCCTCAAGATCGATATTCGCCTTTTCCAATGCGGCGTATTTTTCTTCAAGACTCATCGTCCCGGGATCGGTACCTGCAATGGCCATCGGCGACGCAGCGGCAGCTTGCGCATGCGTCAAACCGCTGTTTGCGAAGATGCAGGCTGCCAGGACGAGAATGCGCAGCGGCATGACGCCATGCAAAAGTTCGCGACTCTTCACTGGCGCCAGGGGCGCCCTGCGCGCGCCGTCGATTACCGGTCCCGTATTCGCCCTGTTCAACATTTTCGCTGCCTTCATGGTCGGATGATTTTTCGACTGCGGGTGGCCCGTCAAGTCGATGGCGTTATGCCAACGATATCGACGATGCGGCGAGTCCGCGATCGCGCGCAATGCGTGGCGGCCTTTCCGTCGCGCTGCCGCTTGCACGGCGAGCCTACGTAGATACCGCAGTTTGTCGCGTGTTACACGGATAAACAAAACGTCGCCCCTTTGAGAATATCACTCTCCATGGGACACGAACATTCTGTTGCCTTGCCTTGCCGGACGGAAGACAGGAAGTCATGGCCCATTTACAGGGATAGCAACCATGAGCAGCATCATTTCCGCGACGACCCGACGGCCGCTGCACTTCCGCGAAGACCCGGAATTTCCATGCCCCGACACAAATCCGCACCGACTGCCTGGAAACGCTGGGAGCTGACGCACTTCAGCGAAGCTGCCGGTACCGTCGCCGCCAAAGCCAGTTCAGCCATGACACGTTTGCCGCCGACCGCCGTGGCGCCAGCGCCGACTTCCGCCGACGATGAAGCCGCCCGTCTGAGCGAAGCAGCCCTGCGCGAGGGCTATCAGGCCGGGTTCGACTCGGGTCGCGAAGCGGCGGCAGCAGACGGACGGCAACTCGCCGCGCGCCTGGCGCAGGCCATTTCCCGCTTCGATTCCGGCGTTGCCCAGCTCGAGCAAACCGCGGCCGATGAAGTTCTGGCGCTGGCGCTCGAAGTTGCGCGCAAGGTAATTCATCAGACCATTGCGGTGCAGCCCCGGATCATCGTCGACGTCATCCGGGATGCCCTGCTGCAAATGCCTTTGCAGCACGCAATGATTCACCTCAATCCGGAAGATGCGGCGCTGGTGCGTACCCACGGCGGCGAGCATCTGACGCATGCCGGCCACCGCATCCAGGAAGACCCGCAACTGGTGCGCGGCGATGTCGTCATCGAGGCCGGCGGCGCGCATCTGAATGCCCGCCTCGCCACGCGCTGGCAGAACGTGCTCGCCACGCTCGATCAGGATACGCCGTGGCTCGCAACGGACGATACGGGGCCGCCATGAACCCGCAAGGACTGACACAGTATCTCGAGCAGTGCCGCGGCCAGGTGGCCGCTGCCCAGGCCTGCCACCTCGCCGGCCGGCTGACCCGCATCAACGGGCTGGTGATGGAGGCCTCCGGCCTGAAGTTGCCGCTGGGCGCCGCGGTGCACATCCAGACGCCCGGCGCCGGCCTGGTCGAAGCCGAAATCGTCGGCTTTGCCGGCGACCGGCTGTTCATGATGCCCGCTGAAGATGTCTATGGATTGGCCCCCGGCGCACTGGTGCTGCCGCAGGAGCCGCCACCGGTCGCCCCGGTTTTCGGGAAAGGTGCGCCGGCCAAGCGCCGCGCCAGGGATCGCACCAAACACCTGCCGGTGGGTGACGAACTGCTGGGCCGGGTGGTCGACGGCAACGGCCGGCCGCTCGACGATCTCGGCCCCATCGTTACCCGCCACCTGCATTCATTGGCGAGCCGTCCGCTCAACCCCTTGCAGCGGGAACCTATCCGTCACAGCATGGATGTCGGCATCCGCGCCATCAACGGCTTGCTGACGGTTGGTCGCGGTCAGCGCCTGGGCCTGTTCTCCGGCTCGGGCGTGGGCAAGAGCGTGCTGCTGGGCATGATGGCGCGCTACACCGAAGCCGACCGCATCGTGGTCGGACTGATCGGCGAACGCGGCCGCGAAGTACAGGAATTCATCGACCGGAATCTCGGCCGCGACGGCCGCGCCCGCTCGGTCGTCGTCGCCGCCCCGGCCGATGTCAGTCCGTTGCTGCGACTGCAGGGCGCCGCCTATGCGACGGCGATTGCCGAGCACTTTCGCGATGAAGGCCGGCATGTGCTGCTGATCATGGATTCGCTCACCCGCTACGCCATGGCGCAGCGCGAGATTGCCCTGGCCATCGGCGAGCCGCCGGTCACCCGCGGTTACCCCCCGTCGGTCTTCGCCCGCCTGCCGCAACTGGTGGAGCGCGCCGGCAACGGTCCCGCCGGCGGCGGCTCGATCACCGCCTTCTACACGGTGCTCACCGAGGGCGACGATCCGCAGGACCCGATTGCCGATGCCGCGCGCGCCATTCTCGATGGTCATATCGTGCTGGGACGCCAACTGGCCGATGCCGGTCACTACCCGGCCATCGATATCGAACAGTCCATCTCGCGCGTAATGAACCATCTCATCACGCCCGACCAACTCGAACTTGCACGCCAGTTCAAGCAGCTTTATTCACGCTACCAGCGCGCCCGCGACCTGCTCGCGGTCGGCGCCTATCAGCCGGGCTCGGATCTCCTCCTCGACCGCGCGATTGCGCTCTACCCCAGGCTGGAAGCCTTTCTCCAGCAACCCATCGAAGAGCGCGCCAACAGCGAAAGCGCACGTCAGCGCCTTGGCGAACTGTTCGCAGCGTGACATCGACACTACCTGACCTATTCCCCGAAAGTATTCCATCATGTCCTCACGATTTCCACTGCAGCCCTTGCTCGACCTCTCCCATTTGCGCCTTGACGAAGCGGCGCGCGAACTGGGCCTCCTGATCGCCGGCGAGCAGGAGGCCTCGCAGCGACTCAGCATGCTGGTGCAGTATCGCGAGGAATACCATGCCAGGTTTCTGGCGGCGGCAAAGAGCGGCATCGGCCTCGGCGAATGGAGCAACTACACCCACTTTCTGGCCCGCATCGACGATGCCATCATTCCCGCCGCGCTGGCCGTAACGCAGACCCAGCAACAAACCCTTGCCGGACAGCAGAACTGGATGGGGAAACACGGACGCGTCAGGGCCTTCGATACGCTGGCGGATCGCCATCAGTCACAGGTCGTTTCGCGCGAGCAGCGGGCCGAACAGAAGGCCAGCGACGAGCATGGCGCGCGGCGCCATGGTGCAACGGACAGCGAGTGGAATCCCTTCCGCCTGCTTGCGCAGCCTCTCCCGGCAGGCTAGAACGGCTGCCGAGTTTGTGGCACGGGCCTTGCATGATCGAGTGCACGATGATCCAGGCTGGAAGAAAATAAAATGGCTGAAATCCTGATTGCGCTGCACGCCGTACCCTCCTCGACCCAGATCGCCGGTCGCGGCATTGAGCCTCGCACCAGCGAAGCGGCGAGGGCGGACACCGAAGCCGGCGCCCCTGCGCCGTTCGCTGCCGTCCTGAAATCCCAAAGCGAAAAAATCACGACCGGATCCGCCAAGGAAAGCTCATCCGCGGCAGAGTTGCCACCGGAGTCGGCCACGGCAGATACCGTGGCAGCCGCTGATCCGGCCGCTCTGCTGTCCCTGCTCGGGGCGGATCTTCCTGTCGCCGCGAATGCGGAGCAGACGACACTACTGCCAGCCAACTCGCCGGCAAGCCTGGATCAGGCCAATATGCTCACCCTGCTTCCACAGGAGTCTGCGCCGAACGTCGCCCTGACCGCGCCGGCCAGCGCCGCCGATTCTTTCGTTGCGTCGTCGAGGTCTGCAGCAACCCCTGCCAACCCGGCCGGCGCCGTAACGCCAGCGCCGACTTTTGAGACGGGCGAGAAGCCCGGCAGAGAGAAAAATACCTCCGGACAACACCTTGAGCCTGCTGCCGGTCTCGCCCTTGAGCGCAGCACCGCCCCGGACAAGCTTGCCGTCGAAGCGGCAATTACTGCCGCATCCGCGAAGACCGCCACCCCCTCAACGAGCCATGATCCGAACGAAGGGGAGTTCCGCGCCATCATCGAACGCGTGGCAAACAACCCCGCGGCGATTGGGCTGCAGACCAACGCAACATCGGCACCCACGGCGCCGACGCCCGGCCTGCGCATGGAAACCCCTCTGGGCCAGGCCGGCTGGCGCGACGAAGTCGGCCAGAAGCTGACGTGGATGGTGAGCAACAACCGGCAACAGGCCGAACTCGTGTTGAATCCGCCGCAACTGGGCCGCATCGAAGTCACCCTGATTCTCGAAGGCGACCGGGCCAGCGTGAGCTTTGCCACACCCCACCCGGCGGTGCGCGAGACGCTTGAAAATTCCATGATGCGACTGCGCGAAGTGCTCGCCGATGCCGGAGTCACCCTTGGCCAAACCCATGTCGGCGCCGATTCCCGCCACAATTCCAGTTCAATGCACCCGAACAATGACGGCCTTGCCTCCGCGTCCGTCGATGGCGAACGCCATGCCGCCACAATCAGCGTGCCTGGCCGCGAATCGGCATGGCGCTCCGCAGCCGGCCGCGGCATGGTGGACGTTTTTGCATAGAGCGGAAAACGCATGACGCCGGAACAGTCCCGCCCGGCTGCGGCAAAACGACTTTACGGCCGCGGAGCGAAAAAAGAGCCCCGACGCCCGCCACCTACTGCATGTCCATGACATTACTCCGGAGAACCTAAATGGCAGACGCAAAAAAAGCAGAAGTGGAAGCTGCACCGCCAACGCCCAAGGCGAAAAGCAAGTGGATACTGATCATCATCATCGGTATTGCCTGCCTGGCACTGGGCGGTGGCGGCGCCTTCTTTCTGGTGAAGAAGCAGGCGCCCGCAGCGGCCGAGGATGGCGCCGATGCCACCGCGCGTGAAGCGGTGAAAAAGAAGAAGGTCGATACCGCTGCGCCGCCGGTCTTCTACAAGTTCGACAAGCCCTTTACCGTCAAGCTGCAAACGGAGCAGCAGGAAGCCTATTTGCAAGCCGAGGTACAGTTGAAGCTGCCGGACGCGCAGGGCATGGAATTGATCAAGCAATACGAGCCGGAGTTGAAGCATCATATTACCCTGGCCATGATGGGCAAAAAGGCGTCAGTCATCGGCACGGCAGAAGGCATGCAAAAACTGGCCAATGAATTGCGCGATGTCGCCAACAGCGTCATTGCGCCAACATCGTCGCCGAAGGGCAAACCTGCCGCCGAAAAAGAGGCTGCCGCCACCCCCGAAGCCGATGCCCCGGTGCAATCCGTGCTATTCTCCAGCTTCATCATCCAGTGATTCAACGCCCTTTCCGGGGCGAACCCGCATGGCCGAGGATTTTCTCTCCCAGGAAGAAGTCGACGCGCTGCTCAAGGGCGTCGCCGGCGAAACCGACGAGGCGGCGTCGGAAGTCAGTGATCCCGGAGGCGTCAAGGCCTACGACATAGGCCGGCAGGAGCGCATCGTTCGCGGGCGGATGCCGACGATGGAACTCATCAATGAGCGCTTCGCCCGTTATCTGCGCATCGGCCTGTTCAATTTCATGCACAAGGGCGTCGAAGTTTCCGTCGGCCCGATCAAGGTTCAGAAATACAGCGAGTTCATCCGCAACCTGGTGGTGCCCACCAATCTCAATCTGATTCAGGCCAAACCATTGCGCGGCACCGGCCTGATCGTGCTGGACCCGAACCTGGTGTTTCTGGTGGTCGACAACATGTTCGGCGGCGACGGTCGTTTCCATACCCGTGTCGAAGGCCGCGACTTCACAGCCACCGAGCAGCGCATCATCCAGGGCCTGCTCGGCGTTATCTTCGAGGAATACCAGAGGGCCTGGCAGCCCGTGTATCCGCTTACCTTCGAGTACGTGCGCTCGGAAATGAACACGCAGTTTGCCAACATCGCGACGCCG